>NZ_JBZNBU010000357.1:0-18259 GCF_058530065.1 Waterburya sp.
CTTTAGAAAAACGTTTAGTACCCACAAATAAATAATTTTCTAATTTTCAAAGTAGAGTGGGAAACGTACCAAGATACTAGCTTCTCTTTGCCCACTCTACATCTATCTAGTAAACCTGAGTTCGGGATAAAAGAATTGCTCGAAGAGAATGGTTTTTAGGTTTTAACTTCAGTTGCTATGACATGGAAACTGCCGAGTCTGCCTTGAATTGCTTTTATATATATGTAGTTGACTTATTCTAGGTTTTTTAAACTAATAACTAATAACTAATAACTAATAACTAATAACTAATAACTAATAACTAATAACTAGATCTATAGTCAGTAGCTTAACCCGAACTGAGGTTAGTAAGTAATTAATAATTATTTAACTGTCGCACTCACAACAACGAACGCAAATCCGAAATACAGCAAAAACAGCTATAATTTCTACTGCAATCAAAAAAGATTGGGGAGTCAGACACAATCCCCAAATTAGTAAAATTGCACCAATCACGGCTGTGGAGAGTCTAACAATTTCCTCTGTGGTTTTTAAACCCCAAGCGATCGCACCCAAACCTAAAGCAATAAAAATTGCAAAGCTCATGATGTATATTCCAATACTCTAACTAAAGTGCTATCGCGATTGAGATCGGCTTTTTTTACGGCAATGCGATCGCTCTCTACTTTAGAGATATCCATATCTGATACCAAAGTCAGAAATTCATCTACAGCAACTAAATCGCAATTTTTTTGACTACTAGCACTAGTACGATAGTGAGTAGGAATAATCATTTTAGGATTGAGTACTTTGACTACTTGCCTGGCTTCGGTAGGATTATAAGCCTTAATCCCTCCTCCTACGGGAGCAAACAATATATCCGCACCACTCATTAAAATTTTGTTTTCCGTAGCCAAGGGGGCAGCAGCACCGCCTAAATGGAGTAAATCTACTCCTCCTTGAGTCCATCGCCAAGCAATATTTTGACCAAAACGCCTTCCACCTTCGCGATCGTGAGGCAAAGAAAATCCCTGAAATCTCAAACCTTTAAATTGCTGTATCCCCCGTTCGGTAAACACTTTTGGCTTACCTGGAACAGCATCAATAGCCCCTTCATCGAGTAAAAAACTGCTTACCAACACTACATCAGGTTCTAAGTCGGGCAAATTGTAACCAGCAGTACAACCCGCCGAGCGATAGGGATTGACTAATACTTTTAAACCGTTACCTGTAAACAAAAAACAAGTATGTCCTAAATACTGAATTGTCACCGATTCGGAAGTATCTTGAGCCTGGGATGGTTGACTGGCGATCGCCTTAATGAAGATCGCACTTGCCAAACCAATGCCACCATAACGGATTAGTTGTCGCCGTTTCATATAATTTCTGACTTAGTTAAAGACTGCAAAAAGTTACGCAATAATGATTTTCCATTATCTGTCAAGATGCTTTCTGGGTGAAACTGAACCCCTTCTACATGAGGATAGTTTTTATGGCGGACTCCCATGATCGTTCCATCTTCAACCCAAGCTGTTATTTCAAGGCTATCGGGAATAGAATCGCGATCGATGACCAAGCTATGATAGCGAGTTGCAGCAAAAGGGGAATCTAGCCCTGCAAATACGCCTTTATTTTCGTGATGAACGGGAGAAGTCTTACCGTGCATCAAAACTGGTGCGGAAACTACCTTACCGCCAAAAACCTGACCGATACTTTGATGTCCCAAACATACTCCTAAAATGGGAATTTGCGCCCCCAACTTTTCGATTAATTCTAGAGAGATACCCGCATCTTCTGGGCGACCTGGCCCTGGAGAGATTAAAATACCATCGGGCTTGAGTTGTTTTATTGTTTCAATATCGATGGCATCGTTGCGATATACGCGAATATCTCTTGCTACTGGAAGTTCGCGACCTAATTCTCCCAGATACTGCACTAAATTATAGGTAAAACTATCGTAGTTATCGATGACGACAATCAAGTCCAATCTCCATTACAACATAGATACAACGCGCTCCAACATCGGAGGAAGCAAAATAAAAGCTGCTACAACTACTGCTGCCATCGCGCTAATTAAGACTGCACCAGCAGCACAGTCCTTAGCTATTTTAGCTAGCTCGTGATAAGTTTGCTTAACTGTCAGATCGACAACTGCTTCGATCGCTGTATTGAGCAGTTCTAAAACCATTACAATAGCGCAAGTCATAGCAATTACAGCCATTTCTATCGCCGAAATTTCTAATAAAAGACCCAAGCTCACAGCTACGATACCAATAAATGTATGAATGCGAAAGTTTCTTTGAGTCATAAAGGCATAGCGCACTCCAGCCCAGGCATATTTGAAACTCAAGAATAGATTCGGTGCTACTTGCCAAGCTAAATCGCGAATCATTTTTTGCTTGGAGGAATGAGACTCTGTAGCAGTTGAAACAATAGTAGAGGATTTCATATTTTTATGTAATATAGTTGCGAATTCTTGATGTCTATTTATTCAAACCTTGCTTTAAAAAAATAATTGCAATCTTTTATAGTTAATTCATTTGTCAGGCTATCATAACCTAATCATATACGTAGAATATGTTCGTCGAAAACAGTACAAAAGCTGATTATTTATTATTGCAGCCAGGTAATTTGACTAAATTGACAACAATTGAATCAATTGAAATTGTCGCTCTAACATTTGTTCTAGACTTGCTCGATCGGGATGATCCCATCCTAAAAGATGTAATAACCCGTGACTGCTCAACCATGCTAATTCTTTAACTAAGGAATGTTTTTGTTCTAACGCTTGTCTTGCTGCCGTATCCAAAGAGATAACCAGATCCCCTAGATAAAGAGGCTCGGTTATTTCTGGAGGCAAAATAATTTCTGCTTCTGTCGCAGCAAAGGCTAAAACATCTGTTGGTTTATCTAGAGAGCGATATTGAGAATTCATAGTTTTCATTTGGCGATCGCTAGTCAGTCTGAGACTAAGTTCGCAATCTCGATCAATTCTGGTTTCTAGACTCAAAGACTGCATCCAAATCTGTAGCCAAGTTTCCCAAGGAATAGCAGCAATATTGTCTAAGCTATCGCGGTCTAAATCTCCTTCATAGAGATTTTCTACATATATGACAACATTGAGAGATTGTGTGGCAGTTAAGTCCATAGATATTTTTATTTATGGTTTGGTTAAATAAGCCAGACCGACCAAAAGCCCTACAAGACCAACTGTGGTCAAGAAAAAATGCCAAAGGGATTGTCTCCCCTTGCGAACCATGTTCCGCATTGCCAATTTAACATAGCTATCTTGGGGTTTAGTTTGGGGAGTTGGACTTTCTGGAGTAGTGTTTTCGGCTAAATTTGTTTCTGGAACTGCTTTGGAAGCGGAATCTGTCATTTTTAAAAATTAGATTGATTAGATTTTTTAATTTGTATGATTATGTAACTTTTTTTTAATCATAATGCTTGAACGCAAAAAAAACACAAAAATCCGCTAAATAAAGGTACTGTTAGATTGTCTATCCCTAGTTTAGAAAATGCCTCTAAAATACTGGCGATCGCCGCTACTAACCAAGAAATAGCCAAAATTGACCAACTACCCCCCTCTACCGACCATAAAATCGACTCAGCAACGATGAAGCTGGCAACCATCATGCCCAACGTTCCTTCCCAACTTTTACGAATGTTGCCAATTTGATAAGAGTGTTTGCCAAATCGCTGACCGATAATTGCTGCCATGCCGTCTCCCCAAGCCATAATTAAAATACCGATCGCTGTATATTGAGGATAATCTTGCCAAAAACAAGCTGTTAAAACGCCGATACTAATAGCATAAAACAAAGTACCATAACTTTTACGACCGACACTTTCAATACTCGGTAAAATTGGAATGATGTAAGATAGGATTGCGATCCCCGCTGCGATGATTGCCGCACTAACAATTACTTGACGAGAAATATTGAACCACCAAGCTAGGAGAATTACGTTACCACTACCAATGTGAACTACTTTGCGAGTTAGTTCGGGATCGTCTGTTACTAAACGATTCAAAAAATCAGCAATCCCCACTAAAATACCGAGATACAGAAACACCGCTGCCAAAGGGTAGACTAGGGTATTGATCGGGTTGTCTGGAATTAATAAATCCATTACTTATTTACCGTCGAGTTTACCTGTTTTATTATCTTGTAACTAGTGCGATAGCTATAGATCTTTTTTTTGCTATTGAAGATTACTATAAAACGATCGCCCATGCTCAAAATCTGTGATAAATTTACGCCCTGCCACCCTTGAAGATCTACTTCTGCTAAAACATTGGGACGAACAACCCCATGTGACTGCTTGCGATCCCGATGATAATTGGAATTGGGAACTAGAACTTGACCGCGATCCAGAATGGCGGGAACAATTGATTGCCGAACTTAACGATCGCCCTATCGGCATGATTCAGATTATCGATCCAGCCCTAGAAGATAGCCACTATTGGGGTGATGTAGCTTCAAATCTTCGCGCGATCGATATTTGGATTGGAGAAGCAGGAGATCTAAATCAAGGCTATGGAACGATAATGATGCGCCTAGCCCTTATTCGTTGTTTTACCGATCCTTTAGTTAAAGCCGTACTAGTAGATCCCTTGGCTGGCAATACTCGCGCCCACAGATTTTACGAACGTCTTGGCTTTCAATTTGTCGAACGGCGACAGTTTGATGATAGTGACTGTTTTGTATATCAATTAAATCGAGAAGATTGGGATTCGGGAATTAATAATCAATAGATTCATAATTACGCGAACAGTGTGCGGTCGCCAACAATTTTTTTTTTAAGTAATAATTTCTAAAGAAACGGCAGCATAACGAAAGATATAAGGTCTGCAACAAGTTTTCTCATCGGGAAATGAAGTTCCATAAAAAGCTACATAGCAATCAAAATCATAAATTTCCTCGCTGTACCAACAATGAACGACAATTCCGTATTCTTCTGTTGAAGCAAGTTTCACTCTCGTACCTGGTTCGATATATTGTTCATTTTGGCATCTTTTTCCTTCAGGGCGTTGTCCTCCACGATAAGCATAAACGCCATAACCATCGGGGAATTGGAGAGCGTATTCCCATTCTGCATGGAGTAAATTCTGGCGATCGAATATTAATTTTGTAGGACGGTCGCAAACAAAGCAAACATTTTCAAATTGAAAAATAAAACCGCAGTTTTCCATCAATTCTTGGAGTACTTGCCACTGAGCGCGATCGTGTTGTAAATCTAGTTCGGATATACAAAAGTCGAGCATACAACCCCAAATCGACCAATCCGATGGCTTAACCAAAGCTTCGGCTAATTGAGAAAATTCATCCAATTCGGTTTGAGCGTAATTGCGATCGAGTCGATAAATATCTTCAACTATTTGCGTTTCTACACAATTTCTAATGCCCATAGGAAAGTGAAATGATTTGGGATTATTATTGCAATCTAAGTGATGGGGGTATTCTGGATAGGATATTCGGTTGAATAACTCATAAAAAAATGATTCTTCTAGTTGTCTTTCAATTAGATGACGGAGATGGTTGACAACTCTTTTTAAGAATTTAAGCTGAAGATCTACTCCCAAGTATGTTGAAAAATTTTCAATGTCAATAATTTTCTTAATTGCTCCCCAAGGACTGCCAACAAAAATAATTTCTGGTTCGCCATAATTCATTATTTTGTAAGCATATTTAATTGCTGCTTCAGCCTTCTCTTTATTAATGGCTTGGGTTTTGGTTGCGATCGCTTGCCATTTATGTAGATAATCTGGAAAAGCTAGTTTTTGTTGGCTAGATAGCTCGTTTATAATAGGTTTGGACATTTCAACAGAGACTCAGATATTTGATAATCTAGAAAAGATGCTTCTTCAATTTAATTTTATTTATTAATTTTTAAGTAAATATTCGCCTAATATAGTTAGGAAACTAATGAAAAAACTAATTATCTGGCTTATCAAAAGCTATCGTCAATTTATATCCCCTTTATTTCCTCCTAGCTGTCGCTTTCAACCCACTTGTTCCCAATATGCTATTGAAGCGATCGCAACCTATGGAACGATTAAAGGTAGTTGGCTAGCGGTAACTCGGATTGCTCGCTGTCATCCTTTCCATCCAGGGGGCTACGATCCCGTACCACCCATAGATAAATCTGCACCAAAAAATTCAGATTGACCTTAAATTAGCATATATCGGAACTTTCACTCCTATCTTGATAGTCTAAATCGATAAAGAAACTAGATAATTTAGATAGTTTATGAAAATAATCAATCAAGCAATTGCTTTTTCTCTTACTTCTATTGCAGCTACTGGTGCGATTTTCAGTTTGAGCGATCGCCCTGCTAATGCTCAAGAACAATATTATTATATTCAAGCCAGACATAGCGGACAGTGTTTGAATGTTCTAAATTCAGGACAGCGTAATGGAGATAATGTGGTTCAAGGAAGTGATTGCAATAGTTCTAATTTTCAGTGGACTTTAATCCCTGCGGAGCGCGGATACTATTATATTAGAGCCAGACATAGCGGACAGTGTTTAAACGTCTTAAACCGAGGACAAAATAATGGAGATAATGTAGTTCAAGGTTATGCTTGCGATACTGCTAATTTTCAGTGGGCTGTAATTCCTGCCAGAAATAAATATAACTATATTGAAGCGAGACATAGCGGACAGTGTTTGAATGTTTTGAATTCAGGATTAAATAACGGGGACAATGTCGTTCAAGGTTATGCTTGTGACAATCCTAATTTTCAGTGGAGTTTAATTCCTGCCAGTAATTTTAGACCCAATCATTCTGATTATAATTACCAACGCCATCGCCGATTTTAATTAAGTTTTAAATTTAGATCTAGATCTTAAAAAAGCGATCGCTTTTTTCATAAGGCGATCGCTCTATAGATTTACCAGATCTAAACTAGTGAGTTTTTAGTCTTTAGCTCCTCATAAATATAGTCTTTAGCTCCTCATAAATATAGAGTCAATTGAGCCTTTGGAGACTTACAAAATAATTAACGCTCTTATTTATTCTCGATTTGTCATGTTTGAGTGAGAGAATTGAAAAACAAAAAACTAGTAACTAATAACTAATAACTAATAACTAATAACTAGAGCGATCGCTCGGTCATTAGCTTAACCCGAACTCAGGTTATTTAACTCAAACTAAAGACCAAAACAAAGCCGAGGACTGCACCAAAGACAATCAAGGCATAGAATTGCGCTCGACCATTTTCTAAGTATTTCAATCCTTCGCCACTAAGTACGGTAGCCAAACCAGTTAAGTTAACCGCACCATCAACGACGCGATAGTCAACTTCCATAATTTGTCGTGCCAGACGACGGCAACCCATGACAAACACATTATTGTAAAGTTCGTCAAAATACCATTTATTCAGGGAAAAACGATAGAGAGTGGGAACTTTTTTGGCAATGCTGCTGGGATCGATGTTTTTAGTGCGATACATAAGTAATGCTACAACAATACCAGTTACGGCGATCGCCACAGACAAACCAGCCATAATCAGAAATTCATTCCAATCAAAAGCGTGTTCTGCCATTTCCATGACTTCTCCTGGGGCATGGATAAACTCTTCAAAATAGTTTTCCCAAGGACGACCGATCAAACCAATACCCACAGAAGGTACTGCCAATACCAATAAAGGTAATGCCATAGTCAAAGGAGATTCGTGGGGATATTCACTATGACCGTGACTTTCCCCTTCTTTAGCATCCATCGCACCAGGGCCAAAAGCTAGTCCTGCTTCGGTCATTAATGTTTGTTTGATAGTTGAATCGTTACCGCGAAACTCCCCTTCAAAGGTCATAAAGTACATACGGAACATATAGAAGGCAGTCAAGCCAGCGGTAGCCCAACCGACAAACCACAAAGCTGGGTTAGCCTCAAAAGCCTGTCCTAAAATTTCATCTTTCGACCAAAAACCAGCAAAAGGAGGAATACCACAAATTGCCAAGTTACCTACAAGGAAAGTACCCGCAGTAATGGGCATATACTTTCTCAAGCCGCCCATCAAACGCATATCTTGAGCGAGAAGAGGATTGTGTCCTACCACCTCTTCCATGCCGTGAATTACCGAACCAGAACAAAGGAAAAGCATCGCTTTAAAATAGGCGTGAGTCATTAGGTGGAACATTCCCGCACTATAAGAGCCAATACCCATTGCCATAACCATGTATCCCAACTGGGAAACGGTAGAATATGCCAAACCTTTTTTAATATCGTTTTGAGTCAGGGCGATACTCGCACCGAGAAAAGCCGTAAATGCTCCCGTCCAAGCAATTAGATCCATTGCTGCAGGTACATTTTCAAACACGGGATACATCCGTGCGATTAAAAATACCCCTGCTGCCACCATCGTCGCAGCGTGAATTAATGCCGAGATAGGGGTAGGCCCTTCCATAGCGTCTGGCAGCCACACATGGAGGGGAAATTGAGCCGATTTAGCTGCTGGTCCTAAAAAGACTAAGATGGCAAATAAAGTGGCTAAAAACGCGCTTAGAGAACCATTAGCGACTAGTTCGCCCAAGCGATCGCCCATTACTCCAAATTCAAAGCTACCTGTTGCCCAAAATAGCCCCAACATTCCCAAAAGCAAACCAAAGTCACCAACGCGGTTAGTTACAAAAGCTTTTTGACAAGCATCTGCTGCGGGTTGGCGATCGTACCAAAAACCAATGAGAAGATAGGAACACATCCCTACCAATTCCCAGAAGATATAAATTTGCACTAAATTGGGACTAATTACCAGACCCAACATAGAAGAGCTAAAGATACTCAAATAAGCATAAAAACGAACATAACCAGGATCGTGTGCCATGTAGCCATCGGTATAGATCATGACCAAGAAAGCTACAGTAGTCACGATAACCAGCATCAAAGCACTAAGATGGTCGATAGTGTAACCCATCGAAAGATGAAAATCTCCTGCGGAAGCCCACTCAATGGTGCGAGTAAAAGCTTCATGTCCGTGAATTTGGCTCCATAGAATTGCAAAAGACATCACCATCGTCGCGCCAATGATGGAGACGATAAAAACGGCAACTATCTGACGTAGATTGTTCGTGGCATTATTGAGAGAAATTAAACCAATTCCTACTAACATTGCCCCCAAGAGAGGCAAAACGGGAATTAGCCAAGCATATTGATAAAGCGGTTCCATTTTGTATATCTAAGTATAAATTGCTTAACTACTTTGATGATTATCGGGTAGGTCGGAGGGATTGCTCCCTCGTCGCCCCCTCAGAACCGTGCGAGCAAGTTTCCAAGCACACGGCTCAATCAAACTACACAAAAAGAGTATAAGACTTTTTTCGTCGAGGGTAGTTTCTAAGGATACGTATTCTCACGATTTTGAGCGTGCAAATACCTATAAAGTAAGTGTATCCTTAAAGGTTTTTCTTCACCTTCCATCTTTCTTTCTTTTCTTTAAAAGAAATACTTATACCCAATTGCTTGAGTGACGTTTGATAGGTGTCCAGGCTAACTTTTCAAGATAATAACTTTGCTTATTATTTTTAGCCCTAATTCCAAAGACCCATATATTATCTCTTCCAGGACATAATTTGCCCCAGTAGCGTTGTCGAATCCAATTCCAAGATTGATTGTGATGTAATCTTTTACCCCACTTAAAACCATTTTGTTATTAAGGTACTTCCAGGGTATGACCCTAGTTTTCCAAGCAGTATCTCGTGGTTAATATTGTCGAAGCATCCTTTGATATCTCCTTCGACTACCCATTGTTTTTGTGGGTTTTCTCCGTTGATATTGACAAAGATTTTAGACATAGCATCGTGGCAAGAGCGTCCTGGTCTAAAGCCATAGGAAACAGACTCGAATACTGCCTCCCATTCTGGTTCTAAGGCGTTTTTATGGACGTTCTGGAGAACACGGTCTACTATTGTTGGTATTCCGAGTGGGCGTTTTTTGCCGTTACTTTTAGGAATTTCTACCCTTCGAGTAGGTAGAGGTTTCCACAGATTTCTATGATGGGATATAGCAACAGTTAAAGCAGCCCTGTCTGCCTTTGACAGAGCCAACTGCTTATCAACCCCTGCTGTTTTTTTCCCGCTATTAATCTGTGTGACTCTTCTGACCGAAGAAAGGAGGTTACTTTGGGAACGTAACATTAGTTTTTGAAGATTACGAACTTTTTTCAAGTCCCCTCTCTGTTTTGCTGAGAATATGCGTCTACGCAAATTTCTGACTGTACGATTAACTTTCTTCCATGAAATTTCATCCCATGCAAGATCGTCAATCGGAGTCTCAACTTTTTCTTTATGATTCAAGATTTGATTCATACCTAAGATGACTAATTGAAACGAAATTCGCATAGTTCGGTTCATATTATCTGTAATTCAACTTCTCAATTTAGCCCTCTTTCGAGTCTGGCATATATCCAGTATCCGAATCCATTACTGGATTGCTTTCGCTGACTTCGGCTTTTGCTTGGTGAGAATCTTACACCCTCTGGATATTGTGGTTTCGTTGCCTCCTCCCTACCCACAAAAGTGGGAATCCATAGGGCTTACCAGTTTATCCCTCCAGAGAATCGAACAGTTAAAGTATTTAAAGGCTAATGCCTCCTCCATACCCCGACTCTTATCTACCAAAAAAAGAATGATGTAAAAAATTCTTTTTCTATTAATCTTTCTCAAGCGTTAATGATTGGATTTAAGTGAGTTGTATCGCCTATTAACCTAAGTAGGTGATATTAATATTCACGAGGCTGCAAGGTTCGCTTTATGCTTACTTTTCTATTCTTGGTCTAACCCCATGTTTAGGTATGTTAGGTTTGCCCGTCCACATGACGCATTACTCTCTAGCTGTGAGACCTCTTCGTTACCAAAGATGCCCCTTCGAGTGACCACTACCACACTAGGTAGCTTAGTGAGACCAGATAGAGTTAACTAGTGGTCTCGGTAGGAGATGGACTGCCATCTCGCTCTGGGTGGGGACATTTACTGTCGCCCAACACAATAATAAAGTAGTGTAGTTACTTTTCATGAAACCCTTTTTCTGTAGCTATTTTCAACTTTTGTCCTTGTATCTGTACTTAGGTCTCAGGTATTTTCTAAATTGATATAAATATATTTAAGATTGGCGATCGCCCTACCTTTATTATCTCTAAAATAAAGCGATCGCATGATCGACTATTATATGTTACTTGTGTTTGGAAATAGAGCTTGTCCTATTCCTCAATACTTAACCTTGTTTGGATTATGCAAGGAGAGAGAACAAATTACCTACTACCTATACCCAAATTAAACCAATCCCAACAAAGCAGCCATCAAAGCTTGCTGGGCGTGCATACGGTTTTCTGCCTGATCCCATACACGAGAGCGATCGCCTTCCATAACCTCAGAGGCAATTTCTTCTCCCCGATGGGCGGGCAAACAATGGAGAATAATGGCTTCGGGGTCGGCATTTTCTAGTAATTGCTGGTTGACTTGATAGGACTGGAAAATGGGAATTCTGCTGTCGGCAACATCTTCTTGTCCCATACTCGCCCATACGTCAGTGTAAACTACCTGCGCTCCTTCCACTGCTGCTTTGGCATCTTGGGTAACGATAATTTCCGATTTATCCCCTGCAATTTCTTGAGCTTTCGCCACAATCTCAGCATCTGGTTCGTAACCTTCAGGGGCAGCAATTCTGATGTTCAAGCCAGTCAGCGCACCTCCCAACATTAAAGAATTAGCCATATTGTTGCCGTCTCCCAGGTAAGTTAGGGTATTTCCCTGCAAAGATCCCAAACACTCTTGGACTGTTAGCAAATCTGCCAAAATCTGACAGGGATGTTCTAAATCTGTCAAAGCATTAATGATAGGAATACTGGCGTAATCGGCAAAGGTTTTCAAGTCTGCTTGAGCGTAGGTGCGGATTGCCAAAATATCTAAATAGCGGTCTAAAACCCTAGCTGTATCTTCAATTGGCTCGCCTCTTCCTACTTGAGTCAAACTAGGATTGAGATCGATAACTTGTCCTCCTAGGTTATACATCGCCACGCTAAAAGATACTCTGGTACGAGTAGAAGCTTTATAAAAGAGCAATCCCAATACCTTATTAGACTGAAGTTCGAGCTTCTTTTGTTTGAGTTGACTGGCTAGATCTAGTAAACCTGTAATTTCTTCCGTACTTAAATCTGCCGTGCCAAGTAGATCTCTTCCTTTTAGCTGTTTTATACTCATTTTTTTTAACCCAGGAGAGGGCTGATTACACTAGGGTTTTTATGGGAAGAAATAATTCTATAACGAAAAGTACTCCGCGATCGAGAAAAATAGCAATTGTTCCCAGTCACCCAGTCAAACTAAACAAGTAAATTGGATTAGATCTAAATTGTCGATCGCTAAAGGTAAGAAATAAAATCAGTAACAGTTAAGTTAACGATCGCCTTTAGGGAAATAATGAATGTTTAATCGATCGAGGTTATGGTTTTATTTTGCTGTGGGTGCTTTGAGTGCCTTTTACCTCAGCTACGAAGCCAAAAAAGCGATTTCGGCAGAGAATATCGTTTTGAACTATGGAGCGTTAGAATTTGCCGTTACGGTTGATTCTCTAGAAACTTATGCCAAGACAGGCAAGCTGGAAGGAGCTTTAGATAGCTACGCAAGATTTTTAGAACCCCAACAGTTAAAACAATTGAAAACTGGTTTAACTGCCAATGCTGATTTTAGTCATTTAGCGATCGCTCAATTTCTCTATTCCTATCAAGGAGAACAAATATTACAGAGGGTATCCAGGGTAATTAAAACTCAAGCTCGCCAGCCAGGATTTTACGCCCTACGCTCCGCTCTAATTTTAGCTGCGGCAGATCGAGACCATGGCGGACTAACCCCCTTAAACGTCCTAAAAAAGTTTCCTACCAATACTTTACGCATTGACTCTCAAGCGGGACTGAAGATTTTTAAAGACTTGAGCAGACTGGTTCAAGAAAACAATAAAGCGATCGCTGCCGTAGAAAATAAAGCCGTGCGAGAAAGGCAAAATAAACTGTCTATCGCCCCTGAAGTTAGAAATTTAGATTTATTAATCCCAGGCAAATATCGCTACAAAAAACAGGCTTTAATGCTTAATGACGAGATGCGAGAGCGTCGTTTTCCTGCCGACCTCTATTTACCCAAAGCTGAAGATATCCAACCATTACCTCTAATCGTCATTTCTCATGGTTTGGGTAGCGACTTAACTACTTTTAACTATTTAGCCAAACATCTAGCTTCCCATGGCTTTGCTGTAGCTGTCCCCGAACATCCTGGCAGTAGTGCCAGTCAGATCGAATCTTTGCTGACGGGTTTAGATAACGATGTTACTCCCCCGCAAGAATTAATCGATCGCCCTTTAGATATTAAATTTCTGTTGGATCGGTTAGCTGAAGATTATGCCCCACAAATCGATACTAATGATGTCGGGATAATCGGTCAATCTTTTGGGGCTTATACGAGCTTGGCTTTAGCTGGCGCAGAATTGAATTGGTCTACTCTAGAAAGAGATTGCGATAATCTCAAGAGTTCTTGGAACTTATCTCTCTTACTTCAATGTTTGGCTTTACAGATACCAGAAGATAGCGAGATCGAGTTAAAAGACGACCGTATCCAAGCTGCGATCGCAATCAATCCCCTAGTTAGTTCGGTTTTTGGCAAACAAAGCCTGAGCCAAATTGAAATTCCCATTACTATTGTGGCAGGAAGTGCCGATACAATTACTCCTGCCAGAGCGGAACAAATTATTCCTTTTACTTGGCTCAATACTCCCAATAAATATTTAGTACTCCTCAAGGGAGGAACTCACTTTTCCGCTCTTAATGAATCTGCTGGTAGTATTCCCATTCCCGAAGCAGCGATCGGACCAGATCCTCGAATAGCTCAAACATATATCAAACAGTTAGGTTTGGCATTTTTTGCTACTTACATTCAAAATCAAGCTAAATATGCTAATTACCTCAATGCAGAATACGGTCGAGTAATTAGTCAAGACAAAATGCCCTTAAGCTTAATAGAATCATTAGATCCGCGATCGCTAAAATTCAAATAAGATCGGCTAATAAGTTAAACTAAGCCTTTTACAAAACTCCTGCATTACCCAAACCCAGGATTAGACCAGCACCAAGAATATGACCCAAGCTAGTGGTAGCCAAGAGTTCTGGTACGCCAAACTTATCCCATACTTCGGGTTTGGGGACGGGCAAACTAGGTCCCTGTCCAGAATTTTGGATTGCATAGCGACCAATGGCAATACAAAACAAATTAGAGAAAATCATGACGATCGCTACACTAGGATTCCAATCAACTGTAGAAGGAGTGTACTGCACTGCCAATATTAAATTAGATACCATTACTTTTTTGACCCCTTTGCTCGTTAAATGACTTTATTTTTAGGTTTTTTCGATTTAATAGGAATTATAAAAACCTCTTTCAGTTAAACAACGTTTCTTCTAAATAATTAACAGTAATTCAAACTTTTACTAAAAAAATACTAGATTAATCAATTAAAAGACCAATGCGAGTTAAAATCTGCGGGCTAACCAAACTAAATCAGGCTAAAGACATTGTTAAATTAGGAGCAAATAGTATTGGTTTTATTTGCGTCGAGCGATCGCCTCGTTATATTCTGCCTCAAGATATTCAAGCGATCGCCATAAATCTGCCCCGTCAAATCGATAAAGTAGGGGTCTTTGCCGATAGTACCGTCGCCGAAATAGCAGAAATAGTAGAAGTTGCCCAACTAACCTCAGTCCAACTCCACGGTGGAGAAACCCCTCAATTTTGCGCTCGCTTGCGTCAAACTCTTCCTCAAAACATCGAACTAATTAAAGCCTTTCGCATTAAAAGTGCTGCTACTTTGGCAGAAATAAAACCCTACTCAACTAAAGTAGATACTTTGCTACTAGATGCCTATCATCCTCAAATTTTGGGAGGCACGGGACATACTATAGATTGGCAAGACTTAGAACAATTCCAGCCTCCTCTTCCCTGGTTGCTGGCAGGCGGAATTACTCCCGATAATGTCAAGGATGCCCTGTCTCGCCTCAAACCAGATGGGATCGATCTTTCTAGCGGTGTCGAGCGATCGCCTGGAGACAAAGATCTTCAAAAAGTCAAACAACTTTTTCAACAATTAACACTACACTGAAAGTCTAATGCTTTATGGGATAATTGCTAACTGGCAAATCAATCGATTCCCAACACAGGCACATTAATTCCCAACGATATTATGAAAGCATTAGTAGTAGGTAGCGGTGGCAGAGAACACGCTTTAGCCCTAACTTTACTGAAATCCAATAACATTGAAGCAGTATTTTGCAGTCCTGGAAATGGTGGCACTGCAACTATGGCAAACTGTCAAAATTTGCCCTTGGCGGTGGATGACTTTGAAGGAATAATTAATGCTGTTGGCGAACATCAAATTGATTTGGTAGTCGTAGGTCCCGAAGTACCTCTCTCATTGGGTATTGTTGATCGCTTGCAAGCAGAAAACATTGCCGTGTTTGGGCCAACCAAAGCAGGAGCTCAAATTGAATCTAGCAAGTCTTGGGCAAAAGAAATTATGACCTTAGCCAACGTACCCACTGCTAAGTCCCAAACTTTTACTCATGTTGACTCTGCCAAGGCATATATCCACCAAGAAGGCGCACCTATAGTAATTAAAGCCGATGGTTTGGCAGCGGGAAAAGGGGTAATTGTAGCAATGACTTTAGAGAGTGCGATCGCTGCGGTAGATGAATTGTTGGTTAATGATGGAGATAAATTACTCATTGAAGAATATTTAACGGGGGCAGAAGTATCTGTTTTAGCCGTTACCGATGGTAAAACTATTCGTCCTCTATCTCCCGCCCAAGATCACAAACGGATTGGAGAAGGAGATACGGGCAAAAATACGGGCGGAATGGGGGCATATTCCCCCGTTCCCTTGGTAACCGATGGATTAATGACCAGAATCGAAACAGAGGTTTTAAACCCTACTCTAGAGGCTTTAAACCAGCAGAATATCGACTATCGTGGGGTATTGTATGCAGGTTTGATGATTACTCCTACTGGCGATCCCAAAGTAATTGAATTTAACTGTCGTTTTGGCGATCCTGAAACTCAAGTTGTATTACCTCTGTTGGATACCCCTCTTGATGAAATATTATTGGCTTGTGTCGAACAAAGATTGTCACAATTACCTCCCATTCAATATAAAACAGGTAGCGCAGTGTGTGTTGTTGCGGCATCGGGGGGCTATCCCGATGCTTATGAAAAAGGTAAAACCATTACTGGCATTTCAGAGGCAGAAAAGAGAGGGGCAATTGTCTTTCATGCAGGAACGACATTAGAAGCAGGAAATGTTAAAACCTCTGGAGGAAGAGTACTAGGAATTACCGCTTTAGGAGATAATTTCGATGCTGCGATCGCAACTGCCTATGATGCAATTCAATCAATTCAGTTCGATAAAATGTACTACCGTCGCGATATAGGACACAAGTATCGCAGATGATTTTAAGCTAGTAGGTAGAGGCGAACAACCGTTCGCCCATAAAGTAAAAATGAAGAAACTGAGAATAATTACTCAACAAAATCCTAAGATTTCTTCTATATTTCCTAATGCAGTTGATACACTATAATTCAAGCAACTTAACATTTATTATTAATTTTTTGAAAATTGCTAACCCTTATTACCAAAATCAAAGCAATCATTGCCCTCTGGTGGTCTGAATTTACTCTCCAGACAAAACTAATGGCTGCTGCTACTTTAGTGGTTTCTTTGATCGTAAGTAGTCTCACCTTCTGGGCGGTCAACACTATTCAGCAAGATTCAAACATTAACGACACCCGTTTTGGTAGCGATTTGAGTATTCTGATTGCTTCTAATGCTGCGCCGTTAATCGCTGAAAATGACATGGTAGGTTTAGCTCAATTTTCCAATCGTTTTTATCGCAGCACATCTAGCATTCGTTACATAATTTATGCAGATGAATTTGGCAGCATCTTTTTTGGCATTCCCTATTCCCAAGCAGAGGTACAAAACTCCCTCACAATTAAGCGTCGCATTCAATTACCCGAAGACTACGTTCAGAATGCAGACTTGCCTTTTGTCAGGCAACATCAAACCCCTAACGGACAAGTAACAGACGTATTTGTTCCTTTGCGCCATGACAAAAGATATCTGGGAGTATTAGCGGTAGGGATTAATCCCAATCCAACTATTGTGGCTTCGTCGAATTTAACTAGAGATGTCACCATTGCCGTATTTATTACTATTTGGGCAATGGTAATTTTGGGTAATGTTTTCAATGCTTTGATGATCACTAGACCAATTAAAGAGCTTTTGGTGGGGGTAAAAAATATTGCTGCCAAGAACTTCAAACAAAGGATCGATCTGCCTCTTAAGGGAGAGTTAGGAGAATTAATTGCCAGTTTTAATAAAATGGCGGAAAAATTGGAAAATTATGAAGAACAAAATATCGAAGAACTTACTTCCGAAAAAGCCAAATTAGAAACTTTAGTCTCTACTATTGCCGATGGGGCGATGCTGATTGACCCGCAAATGCGAATTATTTTAGCCAATCCTACCGCGAAGAATATTTTTGGCTGGGGGGATGATGCCATCGGAGATAATGTCTTACACCGTCTCCCTTCAGAAATTACGGTTAAACTAACCAAACCGTTATATCAAATGATTGAGAAAAAAGCTGAAGAATTAGAAGAGGAAACAGCAAGTGAAGCAGAAATTGCCACAGCATTGGGGCAAAAGGAACTTCATTCGATGGATAAAAATGAATTCAGGATTAAGATCGAACGTCCAGTTTCTCGAACTATTCGTCTTTTACTGAGTAGAGTGGTAGATGGCGGTAGCGAAAATATTAAGGGAATTGCGATGACAGTGCAAGATATTACCCGCGAAGTAGAACTTAATGAAGCTAAAAGCCAGTTTATCAGTAACGTTTCTCACGAATTGAGGACTCCTTTATTTAATATCAAATCTTTTATTGAAACCCTCTCCGAATATGGAGAAGATTTGACCCAAGTACAACGCAAGGAATTTCTCGATACTGCTAACCACGAAACAGATCGCTTAACTCGTTTGGTTAACGATGTCTTAGACTTGTCTCGTTTAGAATCTTCTCGCACCTATAACCTCAGCGAAGTTGATTTAAGTCAACCTATCGAACAAACCTTAAGAACTTGCCAGCTAAATGCCAAGGATCGAGATATCAAACTTCACCAAGATATAGAGAGCAATTTACCCTTGGTAGTGGGTAATTACGATCTATTACTTCAAGTACTCACCAACCTA
>NZ_JBZNBU010000358.1:0-15596 GCF_058530065.1 Waterburya sp.
CCAATTAAATCTGGTGCCAAAATACGATATTCACTGGCAAAAGCTGGATAAACTTTAGACCATTCATAAGCTGAGGAGCCGCCCCCAAAACCGTGGAGAAATACTAGTGTTGGTCGGGGTTTTGGCAAAACTTCGTCTGGCAGCCAGGGAGCACGATCGGCCGTATAGTAGGACATGTTTCCAAGGCTCGTGTTCAGGAAGTTTTGGCTAAAACCAGGTATTTGTAACATAGCTTGTTAAAAGACGAAGAGAATTATGAGATTGTCAAAGTTGAGGATACCGATGTGGTCAGCACCCAAATATAAGCGATTAGCCCTAAGATAGCTAAACCAATTACAGTCTCTTTATGTGTTGTTATCCAATGCAGACAGCCATGCCAAAAATAGCGAAAAGCGGCGCGGCGTTCATCAGCTAGCTCTGCCATTAGATCAGCCACTCTAGCATCTACTTCTTCTAGAGGGATTTCACCTTGCTGATAAGCAACCTCTAGTTCATCTAGCTGCCGCCAGTATTCTTTTGTTGCTTGAAGAAGATTAGGAAACATTTACTAAAACGGAAAATTATAATTTGAATTTAAGGTCGCTTGGTAGCAGAAACTACTTACCGCCTACAATATAGGGGATTAATTGGGTTTGAGTGCTTAGATTTAGGCAACTACCGCCAAGTTTCCTTCAATTGGAAAACTGTTTGCTTTCCAGGCAGCCAGACCCCCTCTAAGTTCGGCTACGTTTTGATAGCCAACAGCACGGAGTTGAGCGGCTGCATTAGCAGTTTGTTCATCAGTAGAGCCATAGATATAGAGATCGCGCTCCAGTTCGAGATTATTTAAAGCACGATTAACCAATTCGTTCATCGGCAGAGAAACAGCCCCTAAGATATGGCTAGTGTGAAAAGCATCTCTCTCTCTGACATCAATGATGGTGAGCGCTGGTTCTCCCCAGTCCAGGCGTTTTTTCAAATCGTAAACGAGGGATTGAGCTTTGAGAGGTTCGGGAATAATGCTTGAAGAATTACTCATGATTGGTGTTGAGAAAATAGATTAGCTGAACTTGTTAGTTATAGTGTAACGAAAATTTAAGATTAATGTTTTTATGTAAAAAATACTTGACATAAATCAACTATTACTAAATTTTGATGCTGGCAATATGATTTAGTAAATGCTTTTGTGATGCTAATTTTAGAGAAGTCCTTCTAAAGTTGCACCGACAACTCGATAATCAGAATCCTGTCGCAAATTATCGAGAGCGACTTTTGCTCTTGGATCTTCAAAATTTTTTAAGACTCTGGCTACTTGGGTGCGAATTTCTCCTTGCTCGGATTTCGCTGCTGGGAAAAGTAGCTCTAAAGCTAAATCTTCTTGGGGAGTTTTGGCTAATTTTCCTAAACTGGCGATCGCTATCTGTTGAACAACCCGATCGTTTCCCTTGAGTCCTAAAGTACAAAATTCTAAAAGAATTTCGGGATGTTGTGTTAAATCGAGAGCGGCAAAAATGCTATACCTTACTAACCAGTTAGAATCTTGTTGAAATAGTTTCACTAGATGGGGAATTGCGTCTTCACCATATTTAGCTAGAGAATTGGCAGCTTCTGCTCTGACGTTGTAATCGCGATCGTACTCGATTAAATGCAGCAGTAAATCAAAGCCTTCGTCTGTGCGTTTAAATCCCAAACCTGAAGCGACAAATGAACGAATCATAAATTTTTGGTCATTAATTCTTCGCTTTAGTAGGGGAACGACTACATGAGGTTCATAATTCCTCAACTCGGTAATCGCTTTCATACGATTTTCAGGATTAGGGCTATCGATATAGGTTTCAATCTGATGCAGTTCCATGAGAATATCTAAAAATTTAGTTAATTTAACTTGATTGGTTTATTAAATCAATCCTGATTCTTGTAGCAAGGTCAAAATGCCATCAGCTAACAATTGAATCGAGATTGCTAAAATGAAAAAGCCTAAAACTTGAGTCAGGACACGGATTCCTCTTTTGCCAAAAACTTTGATCGGTAACTCTCCCCAAGCTAGACAGAGATAAAGTGTTATTCCCAGCAGCGCAATTCCCAGCAAACCACCAAGATAGTTAGACCATTGGGGGTCTTCAGCCGCCAGCCCAATCACCAGACCAATGGCTCCTGGACCACTGATTAGAGGTACTGCCATGGGAATTAATGCGATATCTTTTTGTGGAGCTACTTCTGAAGAATTATTAACAGTCTGATGTTGGTGAGTTTCGGCAAATGTCCAAGCAGTGCGAGCTATCAACAACCCACCTGCAATTTGCAAGACCCCGAGAGAAATACCCCAGAAGTCGAGAATAGCTTGACCCGTAACAAAGAAAAAAGCCATAATTGCACTGGCATTGAGAGCTACTTTCTTAGCTTGTTTTAATCTTTGACCCTTACTGACATTGGCTGTTAAGCTGTAAAAGATCGGTATTGCTCCCACTGGATTGGTAATGGGGAATAAAGCAACAAAAGTTCCGAGTGCATAAGAAACTAATTGGGACATAAGTTTTTGTGCTGTCAGCACTCAAGATTGAAATATTATGCAGATACAGGTAATGCGGTCATATCCCAATAGTCTTTTAATAACTCCTCGTACAAGTTATCTTTAAGCATCATTTGCCGATAAAGCTCTAGGGATAAATCCTGTGCTTGCTCTGGGGAGAGAGTTTGTATTAGATCGGCGAATCTTCTCAAGTTAAATTCCTGTTCTAGAGATAATTGCTCGGAATAATTCATGGCTAACTCGCGAATCTTGATATAAGTAAATCTTTAATAATCTATAAATTATGTTAATTAAAATTAAGAAGAATTAACAAGGCTTTACAAAAGAGTTTAAGTAGTAAAACCCGTACCGATGATAAGGTATTGTTCGTTCGTTTAGGCGATCGCTAGCCCCATGAACTGTCATCCACTACATTGTAAATACCCTGAAGTTTGTTTGAGGGAGCGATCGCTCGATTCTTGATTTATTAAAATATCTTTAAAAGAATTTATTTACTTAACCAAAGGACAATATATAGAAGAATCTGTAACCACAGAAAAATAATCATTTGCTACACAACAAAAAGCGATCGCTCTATCCATTCCCGAAAAAAAGCGATCGCCAAATATTAAGCACTCATTGTTAAATGCTCAATGATAAATGCTCAATGACTAAGCAGGATAAATTCTCAGACGGCGATTTGGCTCGTCTCCAAAACTATCAGACTGCAAACGATAATGTTCGATCAGTTCGTGCTGCATTTTTCTGACTTTTGCCGAGCGCGGTAGCAATTCTACGGGTTGTCCCTTGGGGATTACTATTTGCTCTACGGCTAACCTAGCTTCTTCTAATGCTTCGATCTCGTCGTCGCTTCCCGCTTTAGTAAACAGACGCAAATCTGTAGGTTCGGGAATATTAGGATCGTCTAGGTTGAGAATTTGACGGAAAGTGCGAGTAATTTGAGGAATCGTATTCGATTTGACCGTATGGATGGGAATATGACGATCTTTAGCAATACTCCGTAATTTAGAATGATGCTTGATTTGCGATCGCAATGCTACTACCGCATCTGCTTCATCCAAATCTTTGGTCAAAACCACAGGAAGATCTAACACTTCAACTACTTGGTCTAACTGAGAGCGACCAATGCCATAGGCATAGATATAAACAGGCCAATCTTCTCCATTTGGTCCAGGAGTGCGAACTTTTCTACCACCAGGCTCTTGAGTTTGCCAAGATCCTTCTAACAGGCGATCAAAATCCGAACCGTTGCTAACTCTAGCAGATTTGCCATTATTTAAAGCTACGGGAGTCATTTTTCCCGACGCTCTCAGACCTTGGGGGTGTAAAGGAGTTACCGTACCAGTATTTCTAGAGGGTAGGGGTTTAAAGGGAGAAGGAGATTCTTCATGAATAATGGTGACTTCTCCACTGTCATCTACTGTTCTCACTTGAGCGGGAGGCTCGATACCCCGCAAAAGACTATCAATAGTGGCGGAAACATCATCGTGAACTACCCAACGTTGCCTTTCTAACATCTCTACGGCAATATCAAAGGTAGGAGGTGCTTTGCGCTCTAAAACCGTCTTTTGGGTTCGTCTACGACGGGCTTCGTCATCCCCTAGGGTAACGCTTTGAATGCCTCCGACTAAATCTGAGAGAGTGGGGTTTTTAATTAAGTTTTCGACGGTATTACCATGAGCCGTACCGACAAGCTGTACGCCACGTTCGGCAATAGTTCTAGCTGCTAAAGCTTCCAATTCCGTCCCGATTTCATCAATGACAATAACTTCGGGAGTATGGTTTTCTACGGCTTCGATCATTACCTGGTGCTGTAACTCAGGGCGAGCGACTTGCATCCGACGAGCGCGACCAATCGCGGGGTGGGGAATATCACCATCTCCTGCAATTTCGTTAGAAGTATCGATAATTACGACTCTTTTTTGCAGGTCGTCGGCTAAAACTCTGGTAATTTCCCGTAATGCGGTGGTTTTACCAACCCCAGGACGACCTAAAAGCAAAATAGACTGTCCTGTTTCCACTAAATCACGAATCATCACGATCGTACCGAAGATAGCTCGACCGATACGGCAGGTCAGACCAATAATATCGCCAGTACGGTTGCGGATCGCACTAATACGGTGCAGAGTCCGCTCGATACCCGCACGGTTATCGCTGCTAAAATTGCCCACGCGATCGATACAGTGTTGCAGTTCTTCTTTGGTAACTGGTTCGTCTCGAATATAGGTAACGCGATCGCTAAAACGAGCCTCTGGCAATCTGCCCAAATCTAAAACTACTTCAATGAGCTTGTCGCTGTCGTTTTGGATTTTATCGTCTAATTTGGAACGAATCGAGTCGGGGAAAATGGTAAGTAATTTATCTAAATTATCGGTGACTTGCATCCGATGAGAAGCTATTTCTGACTGCATTTAAAAAAGTTGACTGTAATATTTTTTTAGCTGGCAAGAATTAGTTCGGCTTTGATTTAACTAACTCTCTTGATTTGGTTGACTAGCTGACTGGCTTTACTTACGGCTTGTTTTAGTAAATCCCGATCTTGTTCTAGCTTCAAGTTAAGCTGGTTCATTGGCTGGTGTTTAATTAAATTAGATTGAATATTTTGCAGTTCAGTTGTTTCTAAGCGGTCTAAGATAGGCGAGAGGATAGCGCGGGCATAACTGCCATAGGCTACTCCCGCAACCGATCGCACTTGAGAAATTCGCTCGGATTGTCGCAACATCTGCGACCTTGCTAGTTTAGTTACTGTATGGTCGTTTGTTCCTCCCGCTAATTGAATATATCCAGGCAAATCTGCCTGTAAAACCTTTTGAGCTAAAGCGATCGCTGCATGAGTAGTACCCTTGCCAATATCTCCACTCATAGATCGTCCGTCGGTTTGCCAAATTAAGGCACAGGGCAAAGGAACAATTAATTGATAGAGCGATCGCAAGTAATCTACAACATCGTCGCCATCATTACAGCTAATGGCTAACAGTTTTAGTTTGCCAACTATGGGTTTAATGTCTTGCCATAAACCCTCGAATTGATCGTAATGTCCTACCTGGGTGTGAATTTCCAAGGCATCTACAGACATCGATTCGATTAAAGAAACTATTTCCTGGGGACTAGATATATGGGAGCGAGTCTCAATCGCCCCAATAGGGCATACGGGCAAACAACGACCGCAACCGTAGCATAAACTGTCTATTACCCCAATAGAATCGGCAGCAATAGCATCAGCAGGACATATAGACTCGCAAGGTCTAGAACAATCGGAAGGACACCGAGTAACGTCAAATTCTGCTTTGCGAAAATGAGGATCTTCTCCATCGTTGACGCTAACCATCAACCAGGGAAGAGATGGTGTTAAATATTGGTTATGGGAGGAAAGTTGATGACAATCATAATTCTTCGAGGCGATCGCGCCTAGGGTAAGTTGTATTTCTTTTGCAACTCTAATTCCTTCTTGAGCGGCAGTAATTACAGCAGCATCGGCAGCAACGTCAATACAGTCAGCACCAGCCAAAGTATATGTCAATGCCAAACTACGTACCGTAGGAAGGTGTTGATAGCTAGCTCCACAAATTAGTTTAAACCAGCTACCTTCTAGTAATGAATGTAAGGGAGAGGATTTAGTCACTCTTACATCCTAATAGCTTACCTGCTATTAATGCTAGGGTTTTTTATCAATGGACAATTTTAAGTCCACATTTATTGAAGCACATATAAAATACAAAAGCAACACTTGTTAAGATCGGTTGTTAGTTGTTACTTCTCCAATCTGTTATAGGTTATAGGTTATCCAGTGACGGCATTTAACAGAACTTCTGCCAAAGACAAACCTTGCATATCATCAATGGTAATGGTATCGACGATATCAAATTTAGCTCCCGCAGATTCCAACTGATCGTCTAGGGCTTTGAGGAATTGAGTCGCCTTGCGATCGTTGCCTACTTGAATCAGAGAAATCCCTAATTCTTCATCTCGATCTATCTGGCGAGAAGCACCAATAATTACCCGCATCACGGCTTTGTAATCATCTGGCTCGCCATCGGTAACCACTACGATAGTTTCTCCGTTGGTTTTGGCTTCTCCTGCTGCCTTGCGATCGAAATAATTATTGACAGCATCGGCTAAAACGCTGGCTAAATCTGTTCGTCCCATGGGATCGTTTTCCGCATAAATTTTACTTACTTTGTCTGCGGTAACATTATCGTAACGACGAAAGCGACCAGAGAATAAATATACTGTAATACCATCAGGATCGATTTTTTCGCACTCTTTAGCTAAAGCCAGAGTAGATTCTTGAGCGGATTCCCAGCGAGTTTTGCCTTCTGGGCGATCGTTAATGGACATACTGCCACTTTTATCAATGATTAAGGTATAGTCGCGATCTTCGACAATAGAGCTATCGGTCATGATGCCTCAATTTTTCTTTAGTTCGGATTTCTTCTATTACAGCCTATTACAAGCTTGAAGCGAACTGTCAAAAATCAAAAATTTTCACAGATTTGGTTTAAACTCTTTTAAGTACTGATACCTATTAAATTCCAGTAATTGTAAACAGATATTGCAATTGAGTGGGAAAATATTGCGATATTCTTTCGATTTACAGCTATTCTAAAAAACCTCCTTCATAATTTGAATTAATCTCAATCTTTTTTGACACTACATTTTTAGGAGATTTCTAATGAATAATAACGACCTACACAAATATAAAATGGTCTGTACTTTGAAATTCGGCGATATTTACGGTCAGATAATTATTTGGCTGATTGTAATTTTTATTAGTTTGGCGACTACCCTAGCTCTTTGGAGTAGTACCAGACAAATTTATGCTTTAGCAACAGTAGGAATTGTCTTAGTCTTGTCTCTTCCTTTTTTGTTATTTGCTTTCGTAACTACTCTCCTCAATAGAATTGAGTTTGTTCCTATGGAAGAAGAATTGCTAAGTCGTACGGTAACTAGAAGTTCGAGTAGTTCTAGTTCGGGTTCGGTAGCTTCTGCGAGTTAATCAGACTAGGGGACAGGGAGACGAGGAGACAGGAAGATTATATCGACACAGATAGAGAAACTTGCTCATCCTCGATCCCTCATTCCTACAATAAGTGTTCCATGTCCGCTCGCTCGTGAAGAGATTTGACTACCTGTTTGATATCTTGGGTATGGTTTTTATCGACTACAAGAGTTACTTTACCATCCCGCACTATAACTACATCTTTTAGACCGATAGTTACTACCACTTCATCGCGATCGCTCGTATAGATCAGGGCATCTTTGGTATTTTTACCAATGTGAGTGCATAGTTCTACATTATCGCGATCGCCTTTTAACAGTCGGTCTACCCCATTCCAATCGCCTAGATCGTCCCAACCAAAATTGGCAGGAAGCACGCAAGCTAGCTGGGTTTTTTCCATCAGGGCATAATCAATACTTTCTTTAGTTAGTTCGGCATAAGCTTCCTTACCTTTTTCGGATAGTAGTTTCAATAATTCGGGAGTGTATTTTTTTAGTTCGTTTAAGACAACTCCTGCTTTAAAAATAAAAATACCGCTATTCCAGCTAAACTTGCCCGTATCGATAAAAGATTGGGCTGTAGCAGCATCGGGTTTTTCGGTAAAACGAGTCACTTTATAAATTGGCAAGTCGTTAAAATTGTCTTTTTCTATGCCTTGCTCGATATAACCATAGCCCGTAGCAGGGCGATCGGGAGTAATTCCTAAAGTGACAATCGAAGGCTCGCTAGCAGCCTGTTTGGTGGCAGTTTGTAGGGTTTTTTCGTAGGCTGCAACATCTCCGATCCAGTGATCGGCAGGGAAAAAACCCACGATCGCATCTTCGCCATATTTGCGAGCTACTTCCAGAGTAGCCCAAGCCACTGCGGGGGCTGTATCTCTTCCTTGGGGTTCGACTAAAATATTTGATTCTGGTAAATTGGGTAATTGTTCTTTTACGCCATCGGCGATCGCTGAAGAGGTAATTACCCAAAGATTAGACCAACCTCCTGCTAAATCTAAAAGGCGATCGGCTGTAGCCTGAAGTAAACTTCTACCACTACCATCCAAACATAAAAATTGCTTCGGTCGTTTGAGGCGACTTACTGGCCAAAAACGTTCTCCTTTTCCACCAGCCAAGATAATAGGGATTAGGTTGGTTGTCATTGATTCTTCCTTTATAGTAAATGCAGTATGGATACTAGATATATCTCTGGGCAGATTGTCATGTTAAACGATTTTAGCTGTGGATCGGAAAATCAACTACCTTGGCTAAAAGTATGATTTTTCTCTGGCGATCTCTGCTGCTCGTTGAAAAAATTTGTCTGTGAAACAATAGGATTGACTGTATTTCTTGACCACAATTAAGGGTATTGGCTATGGAGAAAAATTTAGCGTATATCTACTAAATTAATTGACATCAAGCATAATATAAAATCAACTATAAAACCAAAATATTTTCTATGAGCCAGGAGAAAGCAGATCGACAAAATAAAACTCCAAGAGATTGGAATAGCGATCCCAGTTTTAACCTCGAAGAAACTCAAGAAATAAAATCAATTTCCCTAGGAGATTTTCAGCTACTCGATCGCCAGACTGAAAGTTCCAGCGAAGATTTGGAGTTTCAATTGTCCCCATCCCGCTGGTTTCATTTTAATTGCGGCTTTGGTTGGGGCTTGATTTTCGGTTTTACGGCTCTTGTTTCTGCTAGCTGCGGTATTGCTCTAACTAAAATTGATGCTGTAGAAAAAGCGATCGCTCAAACTTTTCAGCTTAATTCTCCTTTACTAGAAACTGAAGTTAAAACTGGTTTGAATCGACCGATCGATTTGTTATTGTTGGAAGTCAAACCCGTTCGAGGGCTAGAAAATGAATTGTCTCAAGAATTTGAGGGGGAAAGTCAAACAATTCTCTTATTGCAATTTAGACCCCAAGAGAATATTACTCGTGTAATTAATATTCCTCCCAATAATCGGGTCAAAATACCTGGGTTTGGTTGGGGAACTATGGCAGAGGCTCATCGGTATGGAGGAGTGGCTTTAGTTTCTCAAACTATCGTCCAAACAATTGACGGTATAAAAATAGATCGCTATGTCAGGGCTACTCCTGGTACTTTTAATCGACTAATTGCTAGCGGAAGAATCACTTTCAATGATTGTAATTTAGAGATAGATCAATGTAGCGAGCCTCAAGGTCGAGTTCTAAGACAAAAAAAAGCGATGGAAACGATTCGTCAGCGTTTTAATATTCCTACTTATTTGAGAAGCTTTGAAATAACTTTAGCCAAACATAAATCTGATTTAGATACGAATCTTTCTTTACCAGAGGCTGTCTCTTTAGCGAACTTTGTCAAGGAATTAGAATCAGATAATATTAAAGTCAATCTAGTTGCAGGCTATACTGCGGGCAATAACAATAATATTAATAATCGTCTTAATAAATCAAAATCTGTTTCTAAGCTACCAAATAATTTCGGCAATCGTAACAATCTTGCTTTCAAACATCAACCTGTAGCGGTGCAAAACACTACAGATAGTCCAGAATTAGGAATGCGTGTAGTCGATTATTTACGCAGTCAAAATTTTCAAGATGTTTATCTAGTGGAACATATACCGTTAAGATTAAATAAGACCAAAATTACGAGCGATCGCAGTCAGCTAGCAAGAGCCAAGCACCTAAAAGAAATAATGGGTTTTGGCGATTTAGAGCCTGAGTCTAATGGCAGACAGCAACCATTGCTCGTTCGTGTGGGAACAGATGCTTTCAACTTACCCTCATCTAATCGTAATTTCTAATTTTTTTAAAGTAACATAACTATTTTTCAGATTGTGATTTTAGCCAGATTTAAACAACGTTTATTACATATCCTCGCAATTGTAGCGATCGCTCTAATTTGGGTCTTACTCGATGCTCGTGTTGCCTTGGCTCAAGATAGTGCGGTGAACTATACCTACAGCGAAATTCGAGAGCAAGATTTTTCCCATAAAAACCTCGTCGGTGGTGTGTTTGCGGCTGCGGATGCTAGAGGTTCTAGTTTTGAAGGTTCGGATGTAAGTAATTCTATTTTGACTAAAGGAATCTTTATTAATACCAACCTCAAAGACGCTAATTTCACCAGTTCCTTAATGGATCGAGTTTCTTTTGAAAACTCAGACCTCACCAATGCTATTTTTCGCGATGCGGTGGCAACTAGTACGATTTTTGAGGGAGCTACTATTACAGGGGCAGACTTTACCGATGCTATCTTAGACCGCTATCAAATATATCAAATGTGTAAGCGGGCTTCGGGTACAAATCCCGTGACAGGGGTGGAAACCAGATACAGTTTGGGATGTCGGGATTAAAATATTAGTTTTAAATATCGGTTTGACTGTTGAATTCGATCGCAATCTTCTTTTTTTTGGCTACAATGAACAGACAAAAGTGCGGCTCGTTTAGTATAAACGTATTAACAAATACGGGGACTACTAGCATTGTCGGCTAAAACCTTCGGGTAAGCCAATATACAATGACAACTGAATACTCGTATGGGTGCGAGAACCCTGTAACAAGGATTAGGATTAGCCCTCCTACAAACTCAAGTCCCATTACCCAGATGTTGGGGTTAAAAGCATATTCCCTACGGTAGAGATTGGACATCAATCCGTAAAGCGGGAGTAAAAGCGGTTCTGACTGGTAGCCTAAACTGGTTTCCCGCAAGCAAGATCTAAATCTATGGGTAGCAAAAGCAAAGTATCCGTAAGCTCCACGAGGTGGAAGCAGCGAAATAAGGCTTTTTACGCTGTAACCAAAAGGTTAAAGAACATAAGGTATAAAATTCGTCCATTTTATACCCAACATCTAATATGTTCTGGAGTACAGGATTAAAACCTTAACCATCGTTAGTTCAAAACAGCGAAATAAGGCTAACACGCTGTAGCCAAAAGGCAAAATAGTCAAAGGTAAAGAATTTTTTGTTTCTTTATCCAACATCTAACAAAGGCAATCGGTGGATAGGTACACCCTAAAGAGTCGAACCAACGAGTATTTGGAACGAGAAAAGCCTCTCATAACTCTTAGAATATAGTCGTATTTTCTAAGTAGTCATCCAAGATGTAACATCTCTTTATCAGAGGTTATGGGAGGAGTAGGATTCGGTAAAAAGCTAATGCCCTAACTCGATTCAACGAGTAATGCTGGTGACAGATGGTGTAATGCCAGGGATATGCCCACGTACCGACTTTAATTCAGGAAGATAAAATAAAGCAAGTGGGAGTATATATGACTAATACAGATTCAGAAATGAATACTGTGGTATGGAATAAGATAGATTGGCGTAAAGTCGAACTATCCGTTTTCAAGCTCCAAAAGCGAATTTATCAAGCCAGCAAAAGTGACAATGTAAGAAAGTTACGAAGATTACAAAAAACCCTGTTGAACTCATACAACGCAAAGCTGTTGGCGGTCAGAAAGGTTAGTCAAGATAACAATGGCAAGAAAACAGCGGGTGTAGATGGTATAAAAACACTCACCCCAAAACAAAGACTCATTCTTGCTCAAAATCTAAAACTCAGTGGTAAATCTAAACCCGTTAGAAGAGTTTGGATACCAAAATCCAATGGAAAAAAACGTCCTCTTGGCATACCTACAATTCACGATAGAGCCTTGCAAGCTCTAATCAAGTCAGCAATCGAACCTGAATGGGAAGCCCGTTTTGAAATCAATTCATACGGTTTTCGTCCAGGGAGAAACTGTCATGATGCTATTGGAACAATATTTAATCAGATTAGATATCAATCTAAATTTGTTTTAGATGCCGACATTAGCAAGTGTTTCGACCGCATCAATCATCTCAAACTTCTAGATAAGGTTAATACCTTTCCCAAAGCAAGAAGACAAATTAGAGCATGGTTGAAGGCAGGAATCATTGATGGAGGAAAGAAAATCTTTCCTAAAGAAGGAAGCCCCCAGGGTGGAGTGATTAGTCCTTTACTAGCCAATATTGCTCTACACGGGTTGGAAATGGAACTTAAAAAATACGCTGCTACATGGAAAGGAGGTAAAAGGGATAATATGGCTTCCCTCTCCTTGATTCGTTACGCAGATGATTTTGTGGTTTTACACAAAGACCTGAATGTAGTTAAAAATTGTAGAGGGATTCTAGAAAGATTGCTTAATGAATCTGGTCTAGAATACAACGAAGAAAAAACCAAAATAAAACACACTCTCCTAGATTATGAAGGAGAAAAACCAGGGTTCGATTTCTTAGGGTTCAACATCAGACAATATCCATGTGGTAAACATAACAGTGCTAAATCCACAAGGGGTGAAATATTAGGATTCAAGACTATAATTAAGCCCTCGAAAGATAAGGTACTTAAGCATTATCGCAACCTGGCGGAAATCATAAGCAGGATGAAATCTGCACCACAATCGGCTTTGATATCTAAATTGATACCAAAAATAGTCGGATGGTGTAACTACTACAAATACGTATGTAGCAAAGAAACCTTTACTAAGGTCAATCACCTCTTATTTAAAAAGCTGGAGCGATGGTGCTACCGCAGACATCCAAATAAAAGCAAAACATGGGCTAACAATAAATATTTTCACACTTTAGGCGGAGATAACTGGACATTTGCGTACAAACGTGAAAAGGAATTATTCCCTTTAATAAAACACCAACATACAAAAATCGTCCGATATTCAAAGGTAAAAGGTGATGTTAGTCCGTATGACGGTGACTGGACTTACTGGTCTAAGAAAATGGGTAATTACCCAGGTATCTCAAACCGTAAAGCTCGGTTGCTCAGAGTACAAAAAGGAATTTGTAATCATTGTGGACTCACTTTCAAACCTGGAGATGAAATCGAAATCGACCATATTACCCCCCGTAAAGCGGGAGGTAAAGACCAATACGATAATCTTCAGGTACTACACAAGCATTGTCATGATGTTAAAACGAAAACGGATTTAGTAACAATTAAACGTTACAAAGTTCGCCAAGAGTGGAATAAAGTATATCAAAAGTTTCAGAAACAATTTGAGAAATCAGGTTGGGTTTGGGATGGAGATATGCCCGCTCTAGTTTGAATGGTACTCATAACAAGAGCCTAATTGGAGAGAAGCCCATTGAGGTGAAAGTCTCACGATGGGTTTTGAAGACGAGTCGCCTTGGTGACAAGGAGGCTTAGTTTAACATCTTAAACAACGCAGTTTTTGGACTTTAACTAAATAGATTTAGTTGGAGATATTGGAGTCAGGTTAAATTGATGAAATTTTTGGGAAAGACTAAAAGATCGTTTATCACCAGAACAGTTGCCCTGGCGATCGCATCGAGCGGACTAGCAACAGCAATACAACCCGTCATTACTCAAACTGCGATCGCTCAAATAGCTCAAGCTCTTTCTTCCGAGGAAGTTAATCTTCGTGCCAAGCAAATTATCGTTCGGATAGATGGTGCTAGCGTGGGTTCGGGTTCGATTATCGAACACTCCGATGATGTTTATACCGTCTTGACCAATTGGCACGTTATGAAGAATCAAGGACAATATGTTGTTCGTACTATCGATGGTAGAAAGCATCAAGTAGATCCTAACAGTATCAAACAACTACCAGGATTAGATCTAGCAATTTTTCAATTTACTAGCCAGCAAAACTATCAAATAGCAGAGTTTGGCAATTCTATTAATTTGAACGAAGGACAAAGTATTTATTTTGCTGGCTATCCAGGAGAATTAAGAAAAGAAGATAATCGTTACTATCGTTTTTTCGCAGCGAATATAGTCGGTATGTTGCCTAAGTCTACAGAAAACGGCTATTCAATTATTTATAACGGCGAAGCTTTCCCAGGCATGAGTGGAGGACCAGTTTTAAATCAACAAGGTTTGGTGATTGGAGTTCACGGCGAAGCCAACGTACACGCTATTTCTGGTGGAACTTCTAACTATGCAATTCCCATTGATGCCTATCAACAAGCGATCGCCAAACTAGAACAACCTACTACTCCAAATACTTCCCCAGAAACAGCATCTTCTAGTAATCAAGAAGTTGCAACTCAGCCAGAACCCCAACCAGAACCTACTCCCATACCAGAAGTAAATAATTCAGAACCCATTTCTTCAGTTCCAACTTTTACTCCCGAACCTCTTCAAAAAACTCCTAACAAGACCCCAAAAGAAACTCCAGAAACAACTCCAAAATCCGAGCCGACTGAAGAAGTTACCGTCGATAACGAACTAGAAGTTATGGACGAATCTGCGATCGCCTCTGGAGGAGAAGAAAACAATCATAACTCAGTCCAACCCGAAACAGAAGCAGTAGAATCTGAAACTATAGAAGTAAGTACTACAGTTACCCAGAAAAATATTCCTTTGATTTCTCAAAAAACAGGAATTAGTTACAAGCCTTTGCGAGATTTATTAAAAGCAGAAAAATGGTCTGAGGCAGATTTAGCAACTTATAAATTAGTAGAAGAAATAGTTCGGACGGCTAAACAAAAAAACAAGCATTATTTTATCGAATTAAGAACCATTGCTGAATTCTCTTGTCCCGATATTAGGACAATTGATGCTCTTTGGCAAAAATATACTGGTAATAAATTTGGCTTTAGTTCTCAACAAGAAGTTTGGCAAAGCGTCAATCAAAAAGGTGATTTTTCTACTCAAACTTGGCGACGTTTTGCCACCGAAGTAGGCTGGAAAAAAGGTGCAGTAGATAGTGGTAGTGGTTACTTACTTTACGAACAATTAGATTTTGACCCTGGCCAAGCACCCATGGGTCATCTTCCTTGGTGGTTTGCGTTACCCGATGAAGAACAAGAAGTAATCAAGCATTTGTTTGCTCGTTGTAACTTTAATCCCACTCCTCAGCAGTTAGCAGCAGAAGAAGGAAGAAATAAACCAAAGAAACCCAATAACTCCAACAATAATAATCTTGAAGATGATAAAAATAAACCTGAAGAAAAAGAAACTAGTAATTGATCGATCCTGTAGATGAACTGCTACGACCTGCTTCGCGAGGTCATAGTATCTAAAAACCTCGGTCAATTCAGGGACGGTTTTATTCGTCCTATTAGCTTCCCGTCTCATAGGCTCATGCCTCCACCCCCTTGCCTTCGGCATCCCCCCTAC
>NZ_JBZNBU010000359.1:0-31729 GCF_058530065.1 Waterburya sp.
CAAAGCCAAAGTTGCCTCTTGTACTATAGTTGCTCTTCCCGATGCGCTGCTAGTATCCGCAGTTAAAGCCAAACGGTTTAATTCTGGCTGCAATTCTCTAGCATTGGCTAACAAGCCCACTTGTACTTGTGCCACAGAAACCTTACTGCTAGCAGCACCATAGACGCTTTCTTCTCCCACTCCCGCACTGCGGAAACTGCGAATCAAGAAATTGGCGATCGCAATAAATATAATAATGGAGAACAAACCGCCTCCACCAAATCCGACAAAGGGCAGCAAGAAAGGAAAACCAAATCCGCCACCGCCATAACCATAGCCACCGCCATAGCCATAACCACCGCCCCTAGGTGCAGAGCGAGGAGTAGAATAACTGCGGGAAGGAGCGCGAAACGATCCGCCTCCAATCCTTCCTCCAGTGCGGGCAGCCATAGCACTGCTGGCATTACCCAACACCAATACAAATACTAAAGTCAATGCTACCAATGACTTCAGCCAAAACTTTTTATTAAAAATCTGCTTCATTTTATTTTCTAGCAAGATAAAACCTTTCTTACTTGTTACTTATTATTTATTACTTACGAGCTAGCAATTTTGCATCTCTCGCAAGTCAACTCTGTAGGATTTAGCCTCCTCCCACTATGGTGACGATCTCCAAGCGATCGCCCGACTGCATTTTGGTATTATCCCAATATTGACGGTGTAATATTTCCCCGTTATATTCCACAGCAATCAAACGAGGATTGAGTTCCAATTGAACTAACAAATCTGGCAGAAGTAGCTCTGCGTCGCAAGATTGGGTTTCCCCGTTGACTTGTATATTTATTTTATTAGTTGCGTTAAACATATATCTAGCTAAAAATACCGTAATTACCGTCTAATGAGTTGAGCTAAAAATTGACGAGTGACTTGAGTTGGTTGCTCTGCTTGCATGATAGCGCGAACCACTGCTACTCTTTGTGCCCCTGTAGCTAGAATTCCGTTCAAGTTTTCGAGGTTAATACCGCCAATGGCAAACCAAGGTACGGGACATTTTGCCTTAACATAATCTAAATATTCTTGAGTCAAAGCCGCTTTTCCTGGTTTAGTGGGAGTTTCATAAAAAGGACCAACTCCTACGTAATCGGCTTTTTCAGCGATCGCTTTATTTAATTCTTGTTGGTTAGTAGTCGATCGCCCGACTATTTTATTCTCGCCTAAGATTTCCCTAGCAAAAGCTACAGGAGCGTCGTGTTGACCTAAATGTACTCCATCCGCATCTACCGCCAGAGCGATATCCACGCGATCGTTAACAATAAATAAAGCATCGTAATGATGGCATAATTGACATAACTTATCGGCTAATTCCAGGCGATCGCTATCTTTGCCATCCTTATCGCGATATTGCACGAGAGTCAAACCGCCCTTTAATGCCGCTTCAACTATTTTTAAGATTTCAGGTTCGGGAGAAGTAACCAAATATAAAGGTGCGTTGTATAGTTGCTGGTGACGGTAGCTATTAAACAAAGTACTTTCAATGGTATAAACCCGATAGCGTAATTGCTTGCAAGATGTCGCCATTGCAGGATCGTAAAGCTTGCCATATTCTTCCAAAACTCTCAAAGCTTCTTGCGCCCGACATAAATTAGCCTGAAGCAATTGCTCGATACTTTCCCGTTTCTCTTCTTGGGGATGAGACAATTCCGTACCAATATCTCCAGGAGTATCCCTAGCCTGACGCAATTCCCAACTATGCCAGCCAGCCAATTCCTGCCGAATTCCCTTACATTCTTCTGCGAGGGGTTTATGGTTCAATCCCAAACGACACCACTCTTCAATAATTCTCAATCCTTCCCTGGCGCGATCGAGATTTGCATCCAAAATACGGTAAATAGCTTTATTCATTATCTAGATTATCTGAGTTTTCTTTTTCTCGAACAGTTTGTAATGCTAACTCATCATAAAACAACTCACTTTTGTCCGATCTAACCTTATTGCGTCAATCAACCAAAAATCGCTCAAATAGAGCCTTTGTAATTCTTAATAACATCTAGGCGTTCAATACTACACGGAATAATTTGATTTTTAAATAATGCAGATGGCGATCGCTTGGGTGTTGTTTTCCAAATTCGGGAATTTTAGGAAAGCGATCGAAAAACTCTTGGTTTTTTGACTTTAAAGATAGCTCTTTCTTTAACTATCGCTACAAAACAATAGCTCAACCAATATCAAAAATTATGGAAGTACAAAAATTTTCTGACTTACCTTCAGATGCAGAGTTTTATGGCTCTTATGGCTCTCTAATTCCATTGGAAGATCGGTTTTATTTTGATGGCAGTGACCAAGCCAATGGTGTGGAGTTATGGCAGGTAGATAGCTCTGGTATAGCATCGGTTATCGATATAAATCCCAATAGTTATAGTTATTACTCTTACGATCCTGGATATGGTGGATACGGTGGATATGGTGGATACGGGAGCTACACAGAAATTGGTGAAAGCTCTTATCCTGAGTATCTGACTGAGTTTAATAATAAAATCTATTTTTCTGCCGATGATGGTACAAACGGTAGAGAATTGTGGCAAGCAGATAATTCTGGTAATGTTTCTCTACTCCTAGATATTAATCCTGGTTCTTCTGATTCTCGTCCTACAGAGTTTACTGAATTTGACAATAAACTTTATTTCCGTGCTGATGATGGTACTAATGGTAACGAACTATGGCAAATTGATAGTTCTGGCAATCCTTCCTTAGTTGCAGATATCAACCTTGGTTCAAATCATTCTTTCCCTAACGATTTTACTGAATTCGCAGGTAAACTCTATTTCACTGCTTATGACGATGTTAATGGTCGAGAATTGTGGCAATTAGATAGTTCTGGTAACCCAGTTCTGGTTGCAGATATTAATCCTGGTACTGATGGATCTAGTTCTTACGATTTTACGGTAGTAGGAGATAAGCTTTATTTCACAGCTAATAACGGGACTAATGGTCAAGAACTGTGGCAAATAGATAGTTCTGGTAATGTTTCCCTTGCAGCAGACATCGATCCAGGTTCTGGTAGCTCTATTCCAGATGATTTTACAGTCTTTGAAGATAAACTCTATTTCCGTGCCGATGATGGTACGAATGGTTACGAACTGTGGCAAGTAGATAGTTCTGGTAATGTTTCCCTTGCAGCAGACATCGATCCTCGTTCTTTTCAGCTTTCTAATGGCTCTTTTTCTGGTCATAGCTCTAGTCCTAGCAATTTTACAGTAGCTGGCAATAAACTATATTTCACTGCTCGTGACAGTACTAACGGCAGAGAACTTTGGCAGGTAGATAGTTCGGGTGATGTTTCTTTAGTGGAAGATATATATCCTGGTACTGATAGTTCGTCCCCCAACCAACTAATTACAGTTAAAGATCGACTATATTTCCGTGCTGATGACGGCACTAATGGAGAGGAATTATGGCAAGTAGATAGTTCGGGTAATGCTTCTTTAATTGAGGATATTTATCCTGGTTCGGAAACTTCTTTTTCATTTTCGCCTTTTGGCTTGACGGTGGTTGGAGATACAGTCTATTTCTCCGCTGATGATAATGTTAACGGTCGAGAATTATGGCAAATAGATAATTTGGGCAATGCTTCTTTAGTTGCAGATATTAATCCTGGTTCTTCTAGTTCTCGTCCCTTTTTCATGAATGTAATAGAAGACAAACTTTATTTTGATGCTAATGATGGCACTGGAAGAGATATTTGGAGTATCGATCTAACTCCTGCTAACTCTCCTCCAACTGTAGCTAATCCCATACAAGATTACATCGCCCTAACTGAAAAATCCTTCAACTTCCAAGTTCCTAATTCTACCTTTGAAGACTCAGACGGCGACGATCTAACTTATAGTGCATCTCTAGCCGATGACTCTCCTTTACCTACTTGGTTAGAGTTTGATGCTACCACCAAAACTTTTTCCAGCAATCGGGATTTGAGCTTGGACGATCTCGGCTTATTAGAAGTCAAAGTTACTGCCAACGATGGTGTCGATGAGGTTAGCGATACTTTTAATCTTTCTGTAATCAGACAAAACTTTGATGCTGCCAAATATTTCGATCTACCAGACAATCTTTCTAATGTTGATAATCTAACTCCATTTGCAGATAAATTATATTTTACTGCTTATGATGATGCTACTGGTGAAGAATTATGGCAAATCGATAGTTCGGGCGAGCTTTCCGTTATAGATATCGATCCTAGCTTCTATCCTTACTACGGATCTGGAGTCGAGTATGAATATGGATCTTATGATGCTAGTCCTCGTAGTTCTCGCCCCGAACAATTAACAGCAGTGGGAGATAAGCTATATTTTTCTGCCGAAGACGATGTTAACGGTCAAGAACTGTGGCAAGTAGATAGTTCTGGTACTGCTTCTTTAGTTGCAGATATTTATTCTGGTTCTTTTGCTGCCTATTATGGATCTCATAATTACTATCCTCACAGTTCTCGCCCCCAAGAATTAACAGCAGTAGGAGACAAACTATATTTCACTGCTTATGAAGAAACTAACGGTTACGAACTATGGCAGGTAGATAGTTCTGGTACTGTTTCTTTAGTTGAGGATATTAGACCTGGTTCTTATTATTCCTACGATGGCTATGGAACTTATAATCCTTATAGTTCTAATCCTCGGCAATTAACAGCAGTAGGAGATAAACTTTATTTCTCTGCTTATGATGGTGTTATTGGCGGAGATGTATTATGGCAGGTAGACAATATTGGTAACGTTTCTTTAGTTACAGATGTCAATCTCAATCATGTTTTTCATCCTAGAGATTTAACCGTAGTAGGTGATAAGCTTTATTTTGCTGCCTATGATGATGTTATTGGAACAGAACTATGGCAAGTTGATAGTTCCGGTAATGCTTCTCTCGTTGCAGATATTTCTACCTCATCTTCCAATCCTAACCATTTGACCGCAGTCGGAGACAAGCTCTATTTCACAGCAGAGGATGGCATACACGGCGTGGAACTATGGCAGGTAGACAGTTCTGGGACTACTTCTCTGGTTGCAGATATCTATCCTGGTTCTAACTCCTATTATGCCTATGGTTCTCATCCTTACGAATTAACCGCAGTAGGAGATAAGCTTTACTTTGTTGCTTTTGATGATGTCAACGACCGAGCATTATGGCAAGTCGATAGTTCTAGTAATGCTTCTCTAGTCACAGATATTGACTATGATTTTCATGGTTATTTCTTTAAACTAACAGCAGTAGAAGACAAACTTTATTTCGTCGGCAACGATGGCACAAACGGTCAAGAATTATGGCAAGTCGATAGTTCGGGCGAACTTTCCCTACAAGATATTTATCCCGATTTCTATGGTTCTTATCCTGAAAATTTAACAGCAGTAGGAAATAAATTATATTTCACTGCTAGTAATGAGATTAGTGGTGGCAGAGATATCTGGAGTTTAGAAGCAGGTTCTATCTCTGGTTTTGAGGGTCAAGAAACATTCTTAATCGCTCCCAATAGTGGCACTCTTACAATCGATAACTTTGGTGCTGCTGGTACGGATACCAACATTTCCCCCGAAGTTCTTGCCGAAGTAGATCTGCTGGAATTTAGAGGGGAAGAACTAACACCGAGTAACTTGCTACTAACCCAATCTGGTGACGATGTAATTGTTAGTTTCCCAGGAGTAGATAATACCGAAGTTATTCTCACTAACCTAGTTCTCGAAGATTTCAATAACCTTACCAATGGCATTGGCAATCTTCTTTTCTCAGGAGATGAAAATAATAATCTACTTGTTGGCGACGCAGGAAAAGACTTTCTAGCAGGTAATGCTGGCAAAGATACTCTTCAAGGATTAGCAGGAGACGATCTTCTGCAAGGGGATGATGATAACGATAATCTTAATGGCGGAGATGGTCGCGATACTCTGGAAGGAGGTAATGGGAACGATCTACTTTATTCTAAAGAGGGAGATGATTATCTTCTCGGTGGAAATGGCAATGATTACTTTAGTGCCAATAAAGGTAACGATCTTGCATATGGCGGTGATGGTATCGATACCATTTATGGCGGAGAAGGAGTGGATACTCTCTATGGAGAAGCGGGAGATGACATTCTCTATGGCAATGACGGACTAGATACCATTGCGGGAGGAATGGGTGATGACTCTTTAATTGGTGGAGAGGGTGAAGATAGTCTTGATGGAGGAGAAGGCAACGATACCTTAAATGGAGGTGACAACAACGATCTAATCTATGGCAAAGAAGGAAATGACACTCTCTATGGTGAATTGGGAGATGACTATTTGAGCGGTCACAAGGATAATGACACTCTCTATGGTGGTGATGGTACTGATACCCTCAATGGTGGCTCTGGTAACGATCTATTGACTGGAGAACTAGGAAACGATCTATTGATTGGAGAACTAGGAAACGATAATCTCAATGGTGGATTGGGTGATGACACTCTTAATGGTGGAGATGGCAACGACAAGATCTATGGCAAAGAAGGAAACGACTTAGCTTATGGAGGATTGGGTGACGACTACTTTAGCGGTCACAAAAACAATGACACTCTCTATGGAGAAGCAGGAGAAGATACTATCAATGGTGGCTCTGGAGACGATCTTCTCTATGGTGGACTGGGAGATGATATCTTAAGTGGTAATTCTGGTGCTGATATCTTTGCGATCGAGTCTGCTTCTGGGACTGATACGATTGAAGATTTTCAAGATGGTCTAGATTTATTGGCTTTAGATAGTTCCCTCAACTTTGGCGATCTTACTATTACCAATAATTCAGGTAATACCGCAGCTTTAATTAGCGACAATAACAATCAAGTGTTGGCGATTGTTAATAATGTTGATGCTCTAGATATTACTGTAGATGACTTTACGGTGATTTAATACCGATATATTTCTGCCTTGAATCAAATATTCCCTCATCAAATAATCCAAGTTTTAATGGGGGATTTTTTTTGTCTGCCTTTCATCTCAGTGAATAATTTCCAGAAAATAATCAGATCTGCGGAGGTCATTTCTAGATTTTTCAGTTTCAATGGAAATGTCATTTAGCAATGAAAAGAGCGAATTAGTACCAACCGAATTTAAAGATTATTCTTATGTCGATTATTTGTTCTATTTGCGATCGCGATAATCAAGCAGATGCTAAATATTGTGATGAATGTGGAGTAGAGCTTTCTGAAAAAACCAAGCTTAAAGGAGACTTAAATATCTCTGAGAAAGAACTGGAAGTAGAAATGCCAACTGCCGATTTTTCAGCCAACTTAAAGGAAAAAGATGACAAGGTTGACGAAACCATACAAAATAACATCCGAGGCAATTCTCCATCACCCTCTTTAGCAACCTGTGTTGAACATGAAGAGCCAATAATTTCTACTTCTCCCCTCAATTCTCCTGCTACTACAGTAGAGTTGTCTCATGGAGCACTGATTTGCCAAGATACTAATACTAGATATGAATTTCCGCTAAATGAACCAGTAATTAATATTGGTAGAGTTAACGAACAATTTCCCATTCATGTCGATCTAACTCATATTGTCCACGCCAATTTAATTTCCCGCATTCACGCTTCAATTCGTTGGGAACAAAATCACTATTACTTAGAAGATGTCGGTAGTTCCAACGGTACATGGTTAAATGGCAAACCCTTAAAACCAGGAACTAGATTTCGTCAGGAAGTTCATAACCAAGATACGATCGCTTTCGGGCGCAGTCAAACAGTTAAATTTATTGTGGAATTTAATTAAAACAGTAGTACTATCCTCTAATGATGGCAAGTAAAGTAAAATGAATCAAACTGTAAAATGTTGTCGTCCCAATCCTCCCTGCAAGCATTTTTGTCGCCTAGACGGACATTTAATTGCAGGTCAAGGAGTTATTCGCAATCCTGATAATGGTTGGGAATATGAAGTAATTAGAGTCTTAGCTGTCGGGGGAATGGGTACTACCTATTTAGTTTATAGCTATCACCACCAAAAACTAGCCGTACTTAAGGAAATTAATCACGAATTAGCCGATAAACCAAAAGTCAGAGAAATGTTTCAAAGGGAAGCCAGAATTTTAAGTTCTCTACGTCATACTGGAGTTCCCCAATATTATGACTTTTTTGTCACTGACGATCGCTACTCCTTAATTATGGAGTTGATTCATGGAGACAATTTTGCCGAAGTGGAAAGCGATAATCCCATAGAAATCATTGATTGGTTTTTAGAATTAGCCAAAATCTTGGATTATTTACAACAATGTCAACCACCAGTAATTCATCGAGACATTAAGCCCAGCAACATTATTTTACGCAAACATCCCCGCGAGATAATTTTGATTGATTTTGGTGCGGTTAAAGAGGTTACAGCACCTCCTGGTACTTGTATTGCCACTCCTGGTTATGGCGCGCCCGAACAAAGTGTGGGCAAAGCTTGTTTTCAATCAGATTTTTATGCTTTGGGTACTACGGCAATTGCCTTTTTTACTAGATTATTTCCCAGTAATTTTTATGATGGGGTACAACAAAAGTTTATTGGTTTGGAATTATTTAACGTTCATCCCATTATGATTGAGGTGATCGATCGCTTGACGGGATACAATCCAGAAGATCGACCGAATAATGCCCAAGAAGTTATCGCTATTTTGGAAGCAGCTAAAGTTGCAATGAGCAAGTAGACTCAAAGCGATCGCTCGAACTAAAAAAATTCAAACCAACTAATTTTCATTAATGGTGGAATTCTTTTTTTTATTTCTTTGGGTATCGAGCCACTGTTGCAAAATAATAGCTGCTGCTTGCCGATCTATTGCCCCTTTATCGCGGGTAGAGAACTTTTTGCTAGCTTTTAATCTAGCTTCTGCTTCCACAGAAGTTAAACGTTCGTCTACATATTCAATGGGCAATGCTAAAATTCTGGCGACTTTATTGGCAAATTTCTGGACTCGTTGGGCTTGATTGCCGAGATTGCCATCTAAAGTGTAAGGCAAGCCAACAACCAAGATTTCAACTTCTCTTTCTTGGACTATTGCTTGCAATTGTTTAATATCTTCAGCGAAGGAAGTGCGATATATGGTAGTCAAGCCAGTAGCAATCAAACCAGTACCATCACAACCAGCAACTCCCATGCGTTTTCTACCCACATCTAAACCCAAAGCTGCGACTCTTTTCATAGTTACTAATTTGGGAGAAAAATATGACTACTCATAGCTTTGAATGATAGAAATAAAATCAGGCATTAAATCATCTTAAGTCAGGTTATGCTATGCCAAATCGCCATGATGAGGCTTGTAAGAATCTCCCGAATTATTTTTTTCGATCGGAATTAGTTGATGAGATTTAGAAGAGAAAATATTTTTCTGTCGGACAATATTCTGATAGGAACTAGCAAAAGATTTAAACCAAGATATACGAGAAGGAATGGGAGTACGTACAGGCTTCAAGCCTTGAAATACATCTGATAATTGCAACCCTTCTAAAGGCTTGGCTTCTTTAATTTTGTGCCACACCGAACGAGACATCAACAAAGTATGTTCTATTGGCGTTGCGCCAATTTTATTAAAATACTCTTCCCTTTCTGGTTGATAGTCGGCAGAAACTATTTCTAGTGGTTGAGAATGAAGCTGGCGATCGCCAACTAAATTGTATTTGCGATCTAAAGACTCCCGAACTATTCGAGCCATTTGTGCCGTAAGCTTGGGATATAGCCAGGTGTAAGCTGGATTGACAGTTAGATGAGCTTTATGAGGGCGCGAGCCATTTTTGCACGACTCCAAGCGAAAATAACCGATCGCTGCTTTGCGTTGCGGTTCAAAAACATAACCGCTAACCACATCAACACCATTTAACACCTGTCGGATTTGACCAACGGCGTTTTGAATTAGATTAGTTTTAAAATCTTCTACATGGCGATCGAATACCTGACGTAGCAAAGGTGGCATTGAGACGCAATCTAGCTGATATAACAAAGGGGCATCTACATTACTAATAGGCAAAAAGTTAGGTAAATCGGGATCTTGCTCTGCTAAATTAGCAATAGATTCTGCTGAAATTTGCCAGTAAGTCATTTGAGCTAAAGGCTGAAATCCATTCTCTCGATACAGAGCAAGATGATTTTTCTCATTGACGTTAACTTCCAACATCCAGGTTCGAGCTTCCCAAATATTTTGCAGACAGTAGCGCAATAGTTGAGAACCAATTTCTTTCTGGGATTTAAGTAACTCTAAACTGGGAGAGTTACTATTGAGCAAAATTCTTTCTACTTTCCAAGTACTGCGAGTACTATTTAAAGAAGATACTTGAATTAACCCCAAAACTTCTTCTAAATGCTGGGCTACATAAACTCGCCAACCATGATAGTAAGAGCGAGGCAGAATACTGAGAAATCTTTTGAGTCCGTACCAAGAACCAACTTGTTCTAGTTCCCTATCGATAGTTATCAGACGCTTGGAAGTCTCTCTGGCAACGCATTCACTTACCAAAGCATTGATTGCATCTACGTCACGATATTGAAGAGGACGAACTATAAGTTCTTCGTTGTTAGGTACGGATGAAGTCATGATTCTTTCTTAATCAACCCTTTCTAATTGCCATAATATCTGATTTCCCTCTCGTCTCACTCGGGAAACAACCCAGTTGCGCCAAGACCAATGATCGCCTCTGCTAGTTACAGCACTAGCATTGATATCCATTAGATCCGCTAATTCAGAACTGCTAATAAGATAGCCTTTAGCAGCTATTTCCTCAGCGATTCTTAAGGTGTCAATCAAGTCTCTCAATTGAGTAACTCTTTCCTCACTCGATACTCTGGATTCTTCCATTACGTTGTTTGATGCTTCTGTCATAGCTAGCTAGAATTTTTCTACCTGATGGTTACTTCCCAAGATGTATTAAGTGTAATCTTAAGTTTCTTGCGGATATTAAAGTTTATCCGATAACTTGATTACCGTCATCTTAGCTAATTTGAACGAGAGTTATCTGCTACTAGGTTAGTATATCTTGCCCGTGCTGGTTGAAAATCAGGCTTAATTTCTAAAGATTTCTCATAGCTAGAAATCGATTCTGTCCAATTCTCTAGTTGTTCTAGAGCGCATCCGCGATTGTACCAGAATAAATGATTGCCAGGAGTTAGTTTTAGAGCATTATTCCAACTTTCTGCTGCTGCAAGCCAATTTTGCATTTGATATAAAGCGTGAGCGCGATCGTTCCAAGCTTGGTAGTTGTCTGGATCGATCTCCAAAGCTTTTTGAAAAGATGCCACCGCTTCTTGATATTTACCCAAACGCCCCAAAGCACTGCCCCGATTGTGCCAGGCTTCTGAGAGATTGGGATTAATCTTGAGGGCTTTTTCCCAGGAAGCGATCGCTTTATCAAATTCTCCCCCACTTACTTGTTTAAGCCCTAAATTAAACCAACCTTCAATTAAATCGACACTGGAGCTATCTAGGTCGATAGGAGCAGCTAAAGACGAATTATTTGAATTTTCTGGCTTGGCTGGAATAATGTTAAGTTTTTCTGAAATTTCTTGGACTAATCGATCGTCTTCTTGAATTAATTCTAGTAACTTATCTACATCTATGGCTGTAGGCTCTTCAGTTTCTAGTTCTGTAGGCTCGACAATTTCAGAAGATTGACTATTTTGAAAATCGATTGATTGAGATTGTTCTGATTCGGTCGTAAATCCAGAAAGATCTTCAATTTCTGTTTCTTCTTTAACTTGAATTAACTCTTCTGTGGCTAATTCCGATTCTTCTTCTAATTCAAACTCAAAGTCTTTACTATGAGTATTTAAAGCCTCAGAATCATCAGTTAGCTCCCCATTCTCTGCTTCTGCCAATTCCAATGAGGCTGAGATTATCTCAGATACTTCTAAATCTGTTGCTGGTGGTACAGTCTCTGCGGAAAAATCAGTTTCATTTGTTGCTATTTCAGGAGATTCTTCCCACATTTCCGACAAGGAAAAATCCTCTTGCTCTGAGATAGTATCTATTTCTGACAAATTCTCTTCAGAAGATTCTGGTAATTTAGATTCTTCTGTTAGTGTTTCTGCCAAAGATAGGTCGATTTCCGCTTCGGCAATAGTTACAGAGCCAAGTTCGGTAAAATCTTCGGGCAATCTTGACGATAGTTTTTCTTCCGTTTCCAGTTCGATCTCTGGAGTTTCGACAATTAGATCGGGACCCACATATTCCCAGACCAAATCTTCTATATTGCCAAACAACAATTCTCTACCAATACGATTGGATGCCATACCAATTTCTCGTACTTCAGGGGCAGATTGTGTAATTTCTCCCAAACGAATCATAACTGTTCCCAGTTGTCGTTTAGACTGAATTGGTAACAGTATTAGCTTGGAGCGTTTGCGCTCCAACCAAGCGACCCAATCTTCTGGTTTTCCACGATCGCCCAATTGTTGAAAAAACTTAATTATGCGTCGATCGTGCCAACCGTGAGCTACCCCTTCTAATAACTGACTAAAGAGAAACTCGTAGTCAGCATCAGATAATTGAAAGCCAGATTGAGATGTCTTTTCTTCTGAAGAAGACAAGTCTCTTTCGGCGTTTGACGGTTGATTATCTTTTTTGGCTTGCCCAATCGTGTGACTCATTGACCTTAGATCAAATATACTTATTTTATGAGTGAAGCTAAATATTGCTCAATTGTACAGGGATAATTTTCTAGTAACTAGTAGAAAATAGAAAAATCCACATCAACTATGCCTTACGAACCAATTCACCACAAGTATAGACCGCAAACTTTTAAAGATCTGGTCGGTCAAGAGACGATCGCTTTAACTTTAAATAATGCTTTGCAACAAGAGAAAATCGCCCCAGCTTACTTGTTTACTGGACCTAGAGGTACGGGAAAAACTTCTAGTGCCAGAATTTTAGCAAAATCTTTAAATTGTTTGGCTGCGGCAAAACCAACCCCCAATCCCTGTGGCAAGTGTGAAGCTTGTCAAGCGATCGCCAATGGTTCGGCATTAGATGTCATGGAAATTGATGCTGCCAGCAATACGGGGGTAGATAATATCCGCGAAATCATCGAGCGATCGCGTTTTGCTCCCGTTCAATGTCGTTACAAAATTTATGCGATCGATGAATGTCTAACGGGAGACTCGTTAATTCAGACAGACACAGGATTTATGCGAATAGACGATCCCAACCTCAAAGGACAAAAGGTTCTCAGTTACAACGAGAGAGTCAAAGTTTGGGAGTATAAGAAAGTCTTACGCTGGCTAGAAAGAGGAACAAAACCAACTTTAATTATACAAACAGGCGATCGCCGTATTCGCTGTACGGAAAATCATCTCATTCGGACAGAAGCAGGATGGATAGAAGCAAAAAACGTAAAAGAAGGAATGAAGATCTTATCTCCTGTGAATGCGGATGCGGAGATCTCATCTATAAATACGGTACAGACGGAAGAATTCGTCGATTCTCTAAAGGACATCAGTTCAAAGGAAACAAATACGGCAGCAAATCCTATCAACTCTCAGAAGTTATCAAGCAAGCAGAAAAGATACAGCCTCTCTGTAAGTGCGGATGTCAAGAAAAACTCGATATTCCCAATTTTTTACAAAAAAAGGGAAGAGGAATTAAAAGTATTCAATCCTATTGGAATAGACATCCCTATCGAAAAGGTCATGGAATTTGGGATCGAAGAAGTCAAAATTTTATTGAATCGTCTCAAAAATTACACTCCGAACAACTGGGACTTATTTACGGAACTCTATTGGGTGATGGAAGCATTGAATATCCAAATTCCTACAGTAGATTCCCTCGTTTGCGCTGGACTCATGGAGACAAGCAGCAGCAATGGTTGGAATATAAAGCAAATCGATTACAACAATTACGTCCGCGAGTACGTAACGTTATCAATAAAGGATACGGCGATAGATCGGCAGTCTGTCACACAGCCTGTCATCCTCAGCTACAACAAGTCTACAAAATCGTCAAACCCCAAGGTAAATATAAATCTATTTCAATGGAATGGCTTAAACTCATTACTCCAGAAGGATTGGCTTGGTGGTACATGGATGATGGCTCTCTTCAACTTAGCGCAAAAGGTAGCCCAGCCATTGTTCTTCATACTGAAGGATTTTCTGAAAAGGAAAATCAAATTATTTCCTTTTGGCTTACAGACATTGGATATTCTGCTAGCTCAAGATCGTATATTAGAAAATCTACAGAAAAAACCTATCATTACGTCAAACTTACAAGAGAATCAAGCCGCAAATGGCTATCAGATTTACGATCGTATTCAATCCCATCGATGGAATACAAATTTAGAAGAAGTTAAATCTATCGCTGTTGGAGATGATGAAGCAGTTTACGATTTAGAAGTAGAAGATAACCATAACTTTGTGGCAAATGGTTTATTAGTTCACAATTGCCATATGCTCAGTACGGCGGCGTTTAACGCGCTGTTGAAAACTTTAGAAGAGCCACCACCACAAGTTGTCTTTATCTTAGCCACAACAGATCCGCAACGAGTCTTGTCCACAATTATTTCTCGCTGTCAAAGATTCGATTATCGTCGCATACCCCTACCCGATATGGTGGGTCATTTAAGATATATTGCAGGAGAGGAAAAGATTGCGATCGCCGATGATGCTCTTACTTTAGTAGCTCAGATTGCCAACGGGGGATTGCGAGATGCGGAAAGTCTTTTAGATCAATTAAGTTTATTACCCGATACTATAACCGTAGAGAAGGTTTGGGATTTAGTTGGTGCTGTCCCAGAACAAGATTTATTAAAATTACTCCACTTTATTAATAGTAATAATTCTTTGGGAGTTTTAGAACAATGTCGCAACCTTTTGGATCGGGGAAGAGAACCAATTGTAGTGTTACAAAACTTGGCTGGTTTTTATCTCAATTTATTAATAGCCAAAACTGCCCCCCAACGCCCCGACATGGTGGCAGTTACTGAAACTTGTTGGCAGCAATTATGTCAGGCAGCAACTAACTGGGATGCCAGTTCGATTTTGCAAGGGCAACAGCAGCTTAAAGAGGCAGAAACACAATTGAAAAGAACGACTCAACCTCGTTTGTGGTTGGAAGTAACTTTATTGGGCTTGTTACCCCAAGCTCATCAAACTGCTGTTGTCATTCAGCCTCAACAGGTAACTGTCACAAGGACTAATAGCCATTCCCCCGTAGAAGCATCAAAACCAGTAGGCACGTTTCGCGAAACATCTTTACATGAGGTTAAACCAACAGGAACATCTTTGGTTGAATCCCAAAGCGATCGCCTTGAAAATAAAATTGAAGCTGAAGATCGAGCAATTATTTCATCAACTCCCCCAAGAGCAAAAATTGAGTCCCAAGAAATTTCCCCTGTTCAAGATATAACCAAGAAAACAGTAGAACATCCCTTTGCTTCGGTTGCGCCATTACCAGAAATCCCCAAACCAGAACCTTTACCCCAAGAAGTAATTCCTCTCACTACTAATAATTTCGATCTAGAGAAAATTTGGAGTCAGGTAATCAATGCTATTCCTTCTCGCATGACTCAAGAGTTATTAAAACAACAATGTCATTTGATGGATTTTGAAGGCTCTATTGCCATAGTCGGTATTAGTTCGGCGACATTGCAAAAACTGAACCAAAATAAAGTGCCAATTATTGAAAAAGCCTTTGCTAAGGTTATTGGGAATAACGTCAGGGTACAGTTAGAAGTAGCCACTGCCAATAGTAATACAAGATCGGCAAAGTCTAATTCTTCCCAAGTCAATTCAACTATTAATCCCATTCAAGAAAAGCCTCCAGATATTCCCCAATCAAAACATTTTGTCGAATCAGCAAAACCAGAAACTTCTGTTACCAAAGAAGGGAGCGATCGAGTTGTATCCCCAATCGATCCAACTCCAACAACTAAAATAGCTACTCCTCCAGTGGTTAATCCCGAGCCAGTGGCGATCGCTCCTACAGTTCGACCTATACAGCCAGTATCCGAACCAGAACCACCCCTATCTACCAGTCATATAGAAGCAGACGTGGCTTCTGATGCTGAGGAGGAACTAATCGAAAAAGCGATCGCTAATCTAACTTTAGCTTTTGAAGGAGAATTAGTAGAAATGAATGACCTTGGTAAAGAATCTTCGGATGTTATGCCAGAAAATCAGACAGATGCGATCGCCAAAAATAGTCATTCTGGCAGACAGAATATAAAAGAAGATGAATATGATTGGTAATTATTATTAGTTAGTTAATTAGTCGAGTCATAATTGTCTTCCAAAAACACTGTTAAGAGGATGTCTGAAAAGTCAAAATGAACGGAAAGCTAGAAATTTAGGCAAAATAGAACATGAAGGCGATATATATGCAGCCAATATTGCTTACAAACATCAGCAAATGATTGAGATGCTACCTTTTTTTGTTCGTAAAGATTTGCAGACAGAAGAAAATATTCAAGCATTATGTAGAGTAGCAAACTATATGAGAACCTCTCCCGCACATACCAAAGGTAATATCAAAAAACCTTATCCAATGCACATAGGAATTAAATTAATTGAAGATTTTTTATGTATTTTGGATTTAGATCGATCGATTTAATACAAAAAGTAACTTAACGCCTCTTCGATCGTTGAATCAGCCAATAACTAATAGAGAGAGCTAGAATTGCCACAGCTAAAGCAATTAGATCGTTGCCAGAATACTTTTGTAAATCGAAAATAATGATTTTACGAGCAACTGCTACTAGAGAAGTTGAGATAACTAACTCAACTTGAAAAATATGCTTTTTTAGATAGACAGTAATGTTCTCTAGCAATTCCAAAGCAATTAAAATATTTAGAAATAAGCCAAATAGTTCAATCAAAGTTTTATTGATCGAACCAAATGGGTCATTTAAAATATTGCTACCAATAACAAAAACTAAATCGGCTAAAGCTACTAAAATTAAAACTAATAAAACAATAGATAAAACCTTAGCAACTAAATTTTCAATCAAATGAACTAATTTAAAAAAGTTTCGATTATCACCTATATTTAATATTAGTTTAATTAAATTATTGTCTCTCGCCATAATAGTTATTAAAGTCTAACTAATGCCTAATTGTGATGTCATCATAGAATTAGATGAGGTATTTAAACTGTAGTTATTTTGAGTTTACATCTCGACCGACTAACAAAACTTTTAAGAAATATTGTAAAAAGTTGATATCTCATTACTTTGAGTCTATTTGATTTAAAGTCAAGTAAGATTCAAACCACCATCGGCAATAATAATTTCTCCTGTTAAATAGTTACTCGCAACTAGCATGGAAGCTATTTGAGCTATATCTTCAGGCTGTGCGCCTCGCTGCATGGGCGATCGCTCTTGCCACAGTTTTCTAGCTGCTACCCAGTCTTTACTCATGGGTGTTGCTACCAATCCTGGGGCGATCGCATTTACTCTAATTGCTGGGGCAAGATTTAATGCTAAAAGCTTGGTCATATGATTCAGAGAGGCTTTACTCACTGCATAAGGAATTGAAGCACCTTTGGGACGAATACCTGCGTGGGAAGTAATGTTAATAATGCAGCTAGTATGTTCTTTATGGGATGACTCTTTTAAGGCTGTTTGGGCTTCTGCAATCAATGTCCAGGGTGCAATAACGTTGACTTCGTGTATTTCTCGCCAAATTTCAGGAGTAGCAGCTTTTAGATCTTGATGGGGAATAGATTTGGTAATCCCTGCATTATTTACTAACACATCCAAACGTCCATAGCGAGATAAGACATCGCCAATTAAATTACTAGCTTGTTTTTGGTCTGCCAGATCGGCTTGAATATATGCTGCATCGGGATGGGATTGTGCCAATGCTGCGCCAGTTTCTACGGTCGATTTGGAATGAAAAACTACATTAAAATCATCTTCTATTAATTTTTTGGCGATCGCTAGTCCGATTCCAGAAGTCGAACCCGTAATCAGCGCAACCCTTTTACTATTCATAATTAGATTATCTAGTTAATAAGAAATTCTAAATGCGATCGCATTTTAAAAGTCAGTAGTCCATAGCGAATAACTTTTATAATATAAGAAGCATAAAAAAACTTCATAAAACTTAAAAGAGGGCTATGGTCGCAACACCAATAAAAACCCAACCGAGGTTAACCATTCAAACCGAAGCTATAACCCCCGATACGACAGCAATTCGCTCTCTAGATTGGGATCGCGATCGCTTTGATATTGAGTTTGGTTTGCAAAACGGTACAACCTATAATTCTTATTTAATTCGTGGCGATAAAATAGCTTTAGTCGATACTTCCCACGCTAAATTCCGCGCCTTATATTTAGATACCCTAAAAGGTTTAATCGACCCTAGAGAGATTGATTACTTAATTATTAGCCATACCGAACCCGATCATAGTGGTTTGGTTAAAGACTTTCTCGAACTCGCACCCCAAGCAACGGTGGTAGCAGCAAAAATGGCGATTAAGTTCCTCGAAGACTTAGTACATCAACCTTTTAAGCAGCAGATTATCAAAAATGGCGAAATTTTAGATTTGGGTCAAGGTCACGAAATCGAATTTGTCAATGCGCCTAACCTCCATTGGCCAGACACCATTTTTAGTTACGATCGCCAAACAGGAATTCTTTTTACCTGTGATGCTTTTGGAATGCACTACTGCTCCAATGCAACCTTTGATGAAGATCTCAAGGCGATCGAAAAAGACTATCGTTTTTATTATGACTGCTTGATGGGACCTAATGCTCGTTCTGTTCTTTCCGCAATGAAAAGGATGGACAAGCTAGGAGAAATTAATATTGTAGCTAACGGTCACGGTCCGTTGTTGCGTCACAACTTAAATGAGTTGCTAGACCGCTATCGTAATTGGAGTAAAGCCCAAACTAAAGCCGAAAAAAGCGTTGCTGTATTTTATATCTCCGATTATGGTTATAGCGATCGCTTATCTCAAGCGATCGCTAAAGGAATTACTAAAACTGGCGTGGCGGTAGAAATGGTCGATTTACGCTCGGCTGATAGTACTGAAGTCCACGAAATCGTCAATCGTTCTGCGGGTATTGTCTTGGGAATGCCTCCTTCCGATGGCAGCCAAGAAGATATTACTGCTAATATGGGGACTGTTTTAGCAGCAGCTAAAGACAAACAATTAATCGGAATGTTTGAGTCCTATGGCGATGATGACGAACCAATCGATCCTTTGATGACCAAATTTCGCGAAGTAGGTTTAAAGCCAGGATTCCCCGTAATTAAAATCAAAGATACCCCCACAGAGGCGGATTACCAAGTTTGCGAAGAGTCGGGAACGGATTTAGGACAATTTTTAACTCGCAAAGACTTAGTTAAACAAATGAAGTCCCTCGATACCGACTTAGATAAAGCAATGGGTCGTCTTAGTGGCGGTTTGTATATTATTACCGCTACCAAAAACGATATCAGTAGTGCAATGTTGGCTTCTTGGGTATCTCAAGCCAGTTTTGAACCCCCTGGATTGACCATTGCAGTAGCTAAAGACCGAGCGATCGAATCTTTGATGCAAGTTGGCGATCGCTTTGTGCTTAATATTTTAGAAGAAGGCAAGTATCAACCTTTAATGAAACACTTCCTCAAACGATTCAAACCTGGTGCGGATCGCTTCGCAGGAGTTAAAACCCAAACTGCCGTTAACGGTTCGCCTATTTTAACCGATGCCTTAGCTTATTTAGAATGTCAAGTTTCCAGTCGTATGGAATGTAGCGATCACTGGATTGTTTACAGCCAAGTAGAATTAGGTCGAGTCTCTAATCCTGATGGCTTAACCGCAGTCCATCACCGCAAAGTAGGCAATCATTATTAATAACATTTTTCTTTAATGTGACTACAGATAAGTGTGAGACTGGGGGACTAGGGGACTAGGGGACTAGGAGAAATTAACTTATCTATTTGTAGCGACAATTTAGAGAATTGATATAAGTCATCGACAAATTTTTACTATCCCATCTCCACAAAATTATGGAAATGGGATTTTTTGTGAATGCTCAATGTTCAATGATAAATGTTCAATGATTTATCCATTCAACCTTATCTTGAATTGGATCGCGACGACTTTTAGTAGTGGGATTATCGCTATAGCCTAAGTATAAATAGCCCAAACACTTATCTGGTTCTGCTAAACCAAGAAACTCTTTCAATTCATCTGTATAAGTAACTCCACCCGAACCCCAAAAGCTACAAATATCATAAGCTGCTGCGGTCAATGCCATATTTTGTACGCTACAAGCCACTGCTTCAATTTCCTCAATTTCTGGTATTTTCCCCGATCTTTGTCTTTCCATACAAATGATAATTACGTGAGAAGACTTAAGTATATTTGTCTTCATTCGTTCGTATTTCTCAGGTTTGAATTTAGGTTCTGGTGTAATTTTTTTATATAAATCCGCCTGAAAATTTGCTAATTTTTCCAGTCCAGCACCAGCAAAAACTTTATATCGCCAAGGTTGAGTTAAACCATGATTTGGAGCCCAATTAGCATTTTCTAATATCTGCCAAATAATTTTATCTTCGATAGTTTTGCCATTAAATAGTCTGGGTTTTGTAGAACGACGAGAGCAGATCAATTCGTTCAGGCGATCGATGGAAACAAACATTTTTGATCGAAAACTAATTTATTGTTGGTTTAACTTACTAAAAGTAATTTTAACTAAGTATTTTCACTTTAAGTGTCTCAAGATATTACCTAAGTATTTATGTGATTTACTTTACTTATTACTTATAATCCTACGACAGGGAAAAAAAATAAAAACTTTAAAATAAAGCAATAAATATATTTTTATAGCAGAAAAAGGGTGTCGAAAAATAATATAAAGGTTAAATTGTATATTGTGTAATTCTACAGTGATGTCGGCTCATAGAGAATTGTCGAATGTAAGAGTGGAATTAACATATTCTTAAAATTATCCCTGGGAGATCCCTTCTAACACTTAAATATAAATAGGGAAACCTGACTAAACTAAATCACCACCTACGCTAAAAACTTAAAGATTAATACCTATGAAAGACACTTCAACTAAGGATCATAAAAAACTACTATTGATAGATGACGATCCCAATCTAATTTTATTGGTTAAAGACTATCTGGAGTTTAGAGGATATGACGTAGACACGGCAGAAAATGGCAGAGAAGCGTTAGAACTTTTAGATACTGGTATTCCCGACATGATTATCTGTGATGTGATGATGCCAGAAATGGATGGCTATTCTTTAGTCAAACACATTCGCGAAGAACCCACGACGAATAGAATTCCAGTGCTATTTCTTTCTGCAAAAGGTCAAAGTCAAGATCGGGTAAGGGGTCTCAATGAAGGTGCAGATGTTTACATGAGCAAGCCCTTTGAACCAGAAGAATTAGTCGCTCAAGTAGAATCTTCTCTAAATCAGCTCAAGCGTTGGGAAATCGGTCGTCCCAAAGGTTTGGATGGAGGACCGACTATTCACGTACCTCATAATGTAGAACTAACTCCTACTGAATTGAAAGTAGTTCAACTAGTAGCTAAAGGTATGGCAAATCGCGAAATTGCCAAGCAATTAAATGTGAGTCAGCGTACCATTGAAAGTCATGTGTCTAATATGTTGAATAAAACTAGTTTAAATAATCGTACTGAGTTGGCACGTTGGGCGATGGAAAGTAGTATGGCGTAAGCAATTGAGGGAATTCTAAATTTCTACTCCAAAAAAGTTTGCTCTAATTTTCAAACCTCTGCTATAATGATTTTTCAGTGCAGTAATGCAGTGCTGGCGTAGCTCAGTTGGTAGAGCAGCTGATTTGTAATCAGCCGGTCGCAGGTTCGAGTCCTGTTGCCAGCTTTTTTTATGGGTTAATAAAAAAAGTAATTAGTTATTAGTCATTAGTTATTAGTAACCTCAGTTCGGGTTAAGCTACTGACTATCGATCTAATTATTAGTTGAAATTTATTTGTATTACAAGCAGCGATTTAAAACCCTTTGGGCGAGGGTGGAATAAGAGTCACCAGACACCAGCATTAGTTGCGGTAAACTACGCCCCTTACTGCCTGCTGAAAACTAAAAACTAAAAACTAAAGACTATTCTCTTATCCAAAACTCAGGTGAATTACTTATTTTAAATAGATGAATTTGAAGCGATTTATATCTCTAATTGTTAGCGTTGTCATCTTATTTTTTATTTACAGCCAAATCGATCTACAAAATTTGATTCTAGTTTTTCAAAATTGCGATCGCACTATGTTAGGAATTAGTCTGAGCATGGTAATTCCGATTACTTTAATTACTGGATGGCGACTAAAACAATTAGTTCCTCAAGCTAGTTTGGGAATATTAGAAGCTAATCGCTTAATTTTGGGTGCTAGTGTTCTGAATATGATTTTACCCTCGAAAATGGGGGATATTGCTAAAGCATATTTTATGTCCGAACATTCTAATCTTAGTTTGAGTCTGTCAATCGCTATTTCAGTGTTTGAAAAGACTTGCGATTTGCTATCTCTACTATTGTGGTGTGTTTTTGGTTTAATTTTATATCCTGCCAAAGACAGTTTATTCTGGATGATGACGGCTGGAGTAATGACGGGTTTGAGTTTAGGATTATTACTCTTAACTTCTCGTGAGTTTGCCAATTTATGTTTCAACTTGACGGTTAGTTTTGTCCCTAAATCGATTAAAACTAAACTACAAACAATGCAAGCTGCTTGGGGAGAAATGCACGAATATTTTTGGCGCGATCGACGACAACTACTACTAATTAGCAGCAGTTCAATATTTATTTGGTTTCTACATCTTTTACAAATTTGGCTGTTTATTTTAGCCTTAAAAGCAGTTACCCCTTTTATTATCAGTTTAGCCCTGTCTCCCTTATCCATACTGGCAGGACTGTTACCCCTCACTTTTGCAGGAATTGGAACTCGCGATGCAGCGATTATTTATTTTTACCAAGACTTTTTTAACCAAACTACAGGGGCTGCTTTAGGTTTGCTTTGTACTTCTCGTTATTTTATTCCTGCTTTAATTGGCTTACCCTTCCTCGGACAAATGATGGGAATCAGTCAGAAGATTAGGAACTAATATTATTTTGCAGAAACTGTTTGAATAGAGCGATCGCAGGGTCTAAAACTTCATGACCCATGGCAAATTCTTGGTATTGAACTTCAACGCCAATTTTAGTTAATTCTTCTCTCGCTTTTCTGGCAGCTTCGATGGGAACAACAGGATCGCGATCGCCATGAATTATCATAGTTGGAGGGTAAGTTTTATTTTGCTCAACTTCTGGTTGGTAGTGAAGATATCCGCTAAAACTACAGATAGCAGCTAAAGGCAAAGTCATACCCACATCCAAAGTCATCGCTCCTCCTTGGGAAAAACCAGCCATAATAGTTCTGTTCAAGGGTACGCCCGTAGATCCTTCTAAGGAATTAAGCCAATCCAACAATAGTTTTCTGCTTTCCTGCAAGCCAGTAAATTCTTTGGTTTCCAAAGCATACCAAGCCCTACCTCCAGGTAATTGAAAATGCTCGAAAGGAGCGTTGGGAAATAAATAGCCCAAGCCAGGCAAATTCAACATCTTAGCCAAGGGAACAAAGTCGCGATCGTTTGCGCCCCAACCGTGCAACATTACCAACAAATAAGCAGGCTTTCCATTACTAGGTAAGGCAGAAATAGCTTCGATTGTAGAATTCATAAATTGATTACTGTATAAATAAGATGTTGGCAGCAAAAAAGTTCGCGCCAAAAAAATTATACATTTAGCCTTACTTGTCTTTAAACTAGCTACGCCATAAAGATTTTGTGGTTTGCTTAATTTCATCCACAAGTTGGTTTAAATACCAAATTTCTGTCTTACCTGGGTATTGTTTTTTTGCCTTGTTTAACATATTTTGTGCTACATCTTCTCGATTATTCACAAGACTAACAAGTTCGCGAAAGAGTTTAGTAACTTTGACCGTCTCGCGGTAGCTATCCCACCAAGTATTTGAGATTCTTGTATTCATCTGTTTTTACCGTATTGGTCACAGGAAATTTTTTATTCAATATACTTACCCTTAATGGCAAAGTTATGACAAAGTTATGTCAAATTAGCTTACGTTTATGGGAGTGCTAATTCTTGGTTACAAAATTTCACATTTGTTAATCTTGATTGAGCTAAATAAAAAACCTTAAGTTTGCCATAGAGCTAACTTAAGGAATTATTCTCGAATAATCTTGTTCGGCAAGTTAATTAAAAATTAAAAATTAAACTTTAGTCCCGCATCAGCACCAAAAATATTAATACTGTCAAAACCGTCATCTGTAGGTAAGGTTGTAAAGCGCGCTTGAGCAAAAGCTCCGATAGTATCGCTGAAGGCAAACGACGCGCCACCTTTTACTTGAAAAGTGACACCTGTATTACTAGCATCTTGATTGATATTTATATTGTCATCTCCCAAGGCAGTAAAGTCACTAACTGCCTCAAAATTAACGTTAGTTTGAGACAGTCCAATTCCTGGACTAATATAAACGTTAAAGCTGCCATTTCTAGATAGTGGAAGTTCAAATCTAGGATTTATGTAGAGTGCAAAAGCAGAAAAGTCTCCATCTGTGTTTAGACTGCCTTCTAATCCCAAACCCGCAGCAAAATCATTAAAGGCACTATCTAATGAGTCACTATCTACTCCACCAAGTGCGAGTAAAAATTCTAGATCGGCACTGATACTTCTGGTAAATTTGATTCCGCCAAATAAACTACCGACAAATGCGGTGTCATATTCGGGGTTGGAAAATTGAAACTCCTCAGTCTGGGCTTCTTCTGCATCGAGTTCTCCACTAGGAAAACCAATGCCCAAACTGAATCCTCCATAATAACCTTGTACCCTACTTTTCCTCCGTCTACCGCGACGAGTTTGAGAGATTAGATCTGTTTCTGACTCAACAGCCAAGTTGGAATTACATTCAGAATTTAAGTCATAACTAAAAAAAGGATTGCAGGAAACTTCTAGAGTTTTGTAAGTTTTGGTTTCTTCTGCTTTGGTACTGAGAGAAAAACCCAAAACTATTGCCATCGCCAAAGTAATATTTTTAGTAATTTTGGCAACATTAGATATTGATATAGACCTCAACATAATCTCCAGTAATTTTGCTAAGTTTACGCTGTTTAGTATACTTCACTTAAGCTTCAATATTACCTATTTACCAATCCTTGATGGGAAATTTTTAGATAGACTCTTATCTTCGCCCCCAATTATTCTAAAGTCCCCAATATTCTATTCTTTCTTGCAACCATCCCGATTTTTTCCACTCGGAGATCGTCTTATTTATTTTGGAACGTAATTCTTGATATTGCAAACCCTTGGGCATAACTATTGCTAAAGCCTCTCCTGAAAGTCTAGAAGGCAGTAGTTTGTAGCGGGGATATTCCTGTATCCAACCTGCTAATATAGAACGATCGCCCGCAAACCCATCGGCTTGTTGATTTTCTAGTAGTTCTAAAGCTTGTTGATAGGATTCTACTCCCACTAAGGTTGCTTGAGGTAGTTTATGACGAATTACGGCGATCGAGGCTGAATTTTGCAGTAGGAGAATTTTACTTTTTTTTAAGTCTGCTAAATCTTGGACATTAGGATTATTGGTAATAATACCAGTGCCATCTAAATAGTAGTAGGAACTAAAATTAACAATTCTGGCACGAGAGTCGGTCACAGATACTTTGGCGATCGCAATATCTACTTCTCGATCTAAGACAACTTGCAATCTTTCTTGGTTGCTAGTGACCAGAAATTCAATCGCCTTCTCATCCCCTAACAATTCCTCTGCCAGCTGGCGAGCAAGATCGATTTCTAAACCAATCAAATTACCTTGGCGATCTGTAAAACCCAAAGGACGAAGATTATTTTTAACAGCAACTTTTAATTTACCTTGGGATTCAATTTCCGATAACTCTCTAGCAATTGTTGACCGAGAAGTAATTGCTATAATGGCGATCGCCAGGATCGACTTCCAAATCTGTTTCATGGCACTTACTAACCAAATGAACGATTGACATCAATCAAGAGAAACGATCTTACTAAAAGTGCAAAACTCGGCTTCTTAAGGAAAACCGAGTCTCTTAAGACTAATAGCCATTCGATTCTGAAATCTATGATTTAGCTCGCTGATTTGGCAACTTCCACAACTTTGCTGAAAGCAGCAGGATCTACCATTGCCAGTTGTGCTAGCATTTTGCGATTCAAACCGATATCAGCTTGCTTGAGTTGATGAGTTAGTTTGCTATAACTCATACCATTCATTCTGGCAGCAGCATTGATTCTAGTAATCCAGAGGCGACGAAAATCCCGCTTGCGCTTACGGCGATCGCGATAAGCGTTACGCAATGCTTTCATTACCTGCTGGTTGGCAGTGCGAAAAAGCTTGGAATGAGAACCGCGAAACCCTTTTGCCAGCTTTAAAATCTTTTTCCGTCTTTTACGGGCAACGTTACCCCTTTTAACTCTACTCATAGTTTAAATAGTTTAGGTTTAATTCGGTTAATTTTGTTCTATTGAAACTAACAACCAAGTGTCAGTAGTAACTCTAAATCGTTATAAAATATAGAATGCACCCAGACTAGCTGTAAGGCATCATAGTGCGAATTGCTTTTTCATCAGTCTCGTGTACTACTGTCATATTAGATAAACGACGACGAGTACGTTCTTTGCTCTTACGCTCTAATAAATGGTTCTTGAAGGCTTTACGGCGCATGATTTTCTTGCCACTACCAGTAACGCGGAAACGCTTGGCAGCAGACTTCTTGGTTTTTAGCTTAGGCATGAACTACAGATAAATTAGACACAATTTATAATTATACCTTGTTTCGTCAATTGCACAACTAGCTTTTTTTGTAAAGTTAACCACAACTCTCAAAAATAGTTGTAGTTATTAGTTATTAGTCAGTATTGGGAATAATATTGAGTAAATCTGTAACACCAAGATCGATATTGTGTTGATAAAACAAGGTGGATATTTGTCCTCGATGATGGGTTTGATGATTAAAGAAGTGTTGAATTAATTGTCCAAATTGTTTAGAGTAAGGATTACCTTTGGTATCGCAATATTTTAGTTCCAGTTCTAACTCTTCAGGTTTTATTTCTTGACACCAATCAATAATGCGATCGTCTAATTGCTCTCGAAGTTTTGATAAATCTTCTATTTTTTCACAAGCGATCGCTCTTAAATTGATATAGCTTTCTAATACTGGAATATTTTGCAAACTGAGGTATTGTCGTGGATGTCGGGCAAATCGGTTTAACCAAATAATATCCGCTACATAAATATGATTGAGCGTGCCAAAAATAGAACCAAAAAATGCTCCACAATCTTTTTTAATTTTTTCATTGCCTAAATTTATAGCAGCAGCATAAATCTTCTGATTCATCCATTGATTATATCGACTCATTAATTGCAAATTAGACAGTAAAGTCATAATGATTAGATCTTTTACACGAATCAAAAAGTTGTAGGTTGGAAAGAAGAATAAAACCCAACAAAGAGTAAAAAGTTTTGTCAGTAAATTATGAACAATTAACAATCAACCACTTTTCTACTAGCAGCGATCGATTTTGCTTCAATAAAAATATTTTTCACTTCCGAATGAACTCTATTAATCGAACTTTCCAAACGTTCTACGGCAGTTGCCAGTTCTTCTGTTGCTAAATCCTCACTAAACTCAATTTCTAAGTTGAGTAAAATTTCTTGAGGACCAAAATGAAGCGTAAGAACTTTTACAACTTTCTCTACGGCAGGATCGTCATTAGTGATTTTTCTGATGCTAGCCACAGTTTCGGCACTAGCTCCTTCTCCAATGAGCAATCCTTTACTTTCTGTAGCTAATAATAATGCTACTCCGCACAAAATAATACCGATGACAATGGAAGCTACTCCATCTAAATAAATATTGCCCAATAAATGTCCGCTCAAGACACCAATAAAAGCGACAAATAAACCGATTAAAGCTGCGGTATCTTCAAACAAGATAGTAAAAATAGTCGGATCTTTGCTGGCACGAATAGCCGACCAAAAATTTTTATCTTGCTTGGTAGCCAAAAACTCTTGTAATGCTACATTCCAAGAATAACCTTCAAAAACTACCGCTAATCCTAAAACCACATAACTCCAAAAGGGATCGCTCAAAGGTTCGGGATGCCTGACGTGGTTAACTCCCTCATAAATAGACATTCCCCCGCCAATGGCAAAAATTAACAAAGAAACAATCAAAGTCCAAAAATAAAGCTCTTGTCCGTAACCAAAAGGATGGCTGTCGTCGGCTGGTTTTTTACTGAGTTCGATCCCCAACAGTAACAATAGCTCGTTACCCGTATCGACTACTGAATGTATTCCTTCTGAAAGCATTGCCGAACTACCCGTTACCGAGGCTGCAAAAAATTTAGTAATGGCGATCGCAAAATTAGCAGCCATCGCTGCGTAGATTGTTTTTTTAGCCGAACCTGACATTAGATTTTTAAATACTTATTTAAGATATGGAGTTGGGAACTATCTTAAACGCAGTTTCGATCTAAAGGCAAAAACCTGGAAGTTAAAAACAAAAGTACCACTAAAGATCGATAATTGTTATGTTTCGTAAGAATTTATCGTGATAGAGATCGATAAACTGGACAATGAAGTTTAATAGTTAGTAGTTTTTACAACTAACAACAGAGATAAGAAGACTGCTTTTGGCGATCCTCTTAGATCTAAAACAAAATAAAATTTATTTTCAGGAGACTAATCAATTATGGTTCAACGAGGTTCTAAAGTAAGAATTCTCCGTCCAGAATCCTATTGGTATAACGAAGTTGGCTCAGTCGCATCTGTAGATACAAGTGGTATCCGTTACCCTGTAGTAGTGCGCTTCAACAAAGTTAACTATGCTGGCGTAAATACAAACAATTATGCAGAGTCTGAATTAAAAGAGGTCAGCGCGCCTCCCAAAAAAGCTAAAAAGTAAGTTCGATCGATCGAGCAAGATCGAATAACAGCTTTGTTTTAATTCAGCCTAGCTATTATATTTTCCTAATTTTCAGCAATCCTCATAATAGACTGTTATGAGGATTTTTATTTCTTTGCAAAGATTAATCAATGGGAATATATCTTCAGCAGATCTCGATTAATTAATTTTTTTTTAAGTATTTTCAGGTGTAAAAAATTGATTTTATCGATTTAATAAAAGTAATGACCCCTTATAAATGAATCTAAAAGCTAAAGAATAGTTGGGGTCTAACTAGCATTTATATTTTTCATCAAACACACTTCATAAGGGAGCAATCTTAATGGCAACTGTCAGAGTAGCGATTAATGGTTTTGGTCGCATTGGAAGATTAGTATTTCGCGCTGGATTGAATAATCCCGATCTAGAATTTGTCTGTATTAACGATCTTGTCCCCGCTGATGCGATCGCTTATTTACTCAAATACGATTCTACTCACGGACGTTTTGACGGAGAAGTGGAAGCCACTGATAATGGTATTTTGGTTAACGGCAAACATATTCCCTGTATTTCGGTCAGAAACCCCGAAGAATTGCCTTGGGGAGAATATAACGTAGACTATGTAGTTGAATGCACTGGTCTATTTACCACCTACGAAGGAGCGAGCAAACATCTGACTGCAGGGGCGAGAAGAGTCGTTATTTCCGCACCTACTAAAGATCCCGACAAAGTGAAAACTTTACTAGTGGGAGTCAACCATAACGATTTCGATCCCCAGGTTGATGCGATCGTTTCCAATGCTAGTTGTACTACTAACTGTCTTGCACCCATAGCTAAAGTAATTAACGATAACTTTGGACTAGCAGAAGGCTTGATGACTACAATTCATGCCATGACAGCTACTCAGCCGACAGTAGATGGCTTCAGCAAAAAAGACTTACGCTCTGGACGCAGTGCGGCGCAAAATATTATTCCCGCTTCTACTGGTGCAGCCAAAGCGGTTACTTTAGTCTTGCCCGAACTTGCAGGAAAATTAACAGGGATGGCAATGCGCGTTCCTACTCCCGATGTATCTGTAGTAGATCTCACCTTCCGCACCGAACAAGCAACTACTTACGAAGATATTTGTTATGCCATGGCAGAAGCAGCGGTAGGAGAAATGCAAGGAGTTCTAGGCTATACCAACGATCCCGTCGTCTCTACAGATTTTACTGGCGATCGCCATTCTAGTATTTTTGATGCCAATGCAGGTATGGAATTAAATAGTAACTTCTTCAAAGTTGTAGCTTGGTACGACAATGAGTGGGGTTATTCCAATCGAGCGATCGATTTAATTCTTTTAATGGCAAAAAAAGAAACAGAAGTTTTAGTTACAGCCTAGTCATTGAACATTTATCATTAAAAGAGTTTTTAGTAGTTAGTAGTTAGTTTTTAGTTCAATTAATTAGTAGATTTGAACCACTAATTAATTAAGACTCTCAAATCGAAGATTATGAGAGGGGACTTAGACCGAAAAACTAATAACTAATAACTAATAACTAACCGAAGGTTAAACATTGACCAGTAGGACGGGCAACTTTATGGATATTGACTTGATTGTTTATCTATAATTTTGCCTGTTATTCACAATTAGAAAAGCTAATAGCTAATGGTAAGGGCGACCCCACGGATGTTTCATCCGTTTGACCGCGAAATTCGGCGAGGTTTCCTCGCCTTGAATAATCGCGGTGTTGGGAATGCGCCCGCATCCGAAGGGCTAAAAGCTAATGGCTATCTTCACTAGCTAATTGTCGATCCCTAGTAAAAACTAACGTAATTGTCACAAAAAAAGATATATTTGATGTCGCTTGGATCTAATCAGAAATATACAAAAAGATATCCATAGTTAGAGAAGGAGAATTAATGCTAAACCAATCAGAAGCTGTCATTGAAGCGATCGCAGCTAGAGAAATTTTGGATTCTCGCGGTCGTCCTACCATTGAAGCAGAAGTACGCTTGGAAACTGGAGTTGTAGGCTTGGCGCAAGTTCCTAGCGGTGCGTCTACGGGTAGTTTCGAGGCTCACGAACTAAGAGACGATGATAAAAGTCGTTATGGTGGTAAGGGAGTATTAAAAGCAGTCCGCAATGTCAAAGAGAAAATCAGCCCTGCTTTGTTAAATGAAGATGCTCTAGAACAAGAGACAATCGATCGCATTATGATCGATCGCGATGGTTCTCCTAACAAAAAGAATTTGGGTGCAAATGCTATCTTGGCAGTATCTCTCGCTAATGCCAAAGCAGCAGCAGAAGAAGTAGAATTGCCTCTCTATCGTTATTTAGGCGGTCCTTTATCTAATGTATTGCCCGTTCCCATGATGAACGTAATCAATGGCGGTTCTCATGCAGACAATAACGTAGACTTCCAAGAATTTATGATTATGCCTGTGGGGGCGGATTCCTTTAAAGAGGCTTTGCGTTGGGGTGCGGAAGTATTTGCTACTTTGAGTAAAGTGTTAGGGGAAAAAGGCTTGCTTTCTGGGGTTGGCGATGAAGGAGGCTATGCCCCCAACTTGGGATCTAACCAAGAAGCTTTGGATCTGTTGATTATGGCGATTGAAAAGGCAGGATATAAGCCTGGAGAAGAAGTAGCCCTAGCAATGGATGTAGCCGCTAGTGAGTTTTATGCTGACGGTCAATATACTTATGATGGTGCAACTCATTCTCCCGAAGAATTTATCAATTATATAGCGGAGTTAGTGGAAAAATATCCCATTGTTTCCATTGAAGATGCTTTACACGAAGATGATTGGGATAGCTGGAAAACTTTAACCGACAAATTAGGCTCGAAAATTCAATTGGTAGGAGATGACTTGTTTGTTAC
>NZ_JBZNBU010000360.1:0-20003 GCF_058530065.1 Waterburya sp.
GGAATTAAGCAAGTTAGTTTGCCCAAGGTAAGTGGTGGTGGTTTAACCAAGGGTACGACCAAGGACTATGAAATTACTCTCACAGCAGGAAATTACGTTTTTAGTTGCCCTCTAAATCCCACTCCAGACTACCCAGTTGTGGTAAATTAGTCTATCTTTAAAGCGATCGAGCGCAATTATTTATTTATGGGCAATAAATATTATTTAAAGTATTTGGTAGCTAGTTTTCTGCTTTTAGGTTTTCAACCCAGAATTTGTGCTCAAATCTCAGCCGAAGCAAATCGTCAATTGCCCTCAAATTTTCCCAGTCGTCTAGCTTCTCCTTGGGAAAACGCAGTCTTAACTCATACTCTAGAATCTACAGGCGAAGTCAATCTAATTGAATTTAGCCCTAACGGAAAAATTCTGGCTACTGTAGAAGCAAGTCAAATAAATCTTTGGGATACAGACAGGGGGAAAATTCAGCTTACTTTATCTCCTCATCAAGCCCAAAAAAATGCCCTGGAAATCGCCCCTGTGGCGATCGCTTTTAGTCCCGATAGTCGTTGGTTGGCTACTGCTACCTGGAGTCAGGGATTGCTAACCCCCAATCATGGGGCGATCGTCTGGGATACAGCAACGGGAGAAGCAGTTTTAAGCTTGGAAAAAGCCCAAGGATGCCGTCAGGTTAGTTTTGACGCAACGGGGAAAATTATTTATGCAGCTTGTGAATTAGGTATTACGGCTTGGAGTTTTCCTCAAGGAAAAGAATTGTTTAGCTTTAATTTAGAAAATTCTGTCGAAAAAATCGCCCTTAGTCTGGATGGTAGAATAATGGCTACAGTTGATGCTAACAATACTCCAGAGGCAGCCAAAAATGAAATTAAACTTTGGCAGCTAGACGGAGAAAAAGCAATTTTGTTAAATACCTTAAATGGTCATCTCAACCATATTGCTCGACTAGAATTTACTCCCGATCGCCAACTCTTAGTTAGTAGTAGTTATGACGGAAAAATTAAGGTTTGGAATTGGCAAAAAGGAGAAATATATCGCAAGAACAATAGCCTCTATAGCGATCGCGGTTTATTCAGTCTCAGTGCCGACAGTCGGCTAATTGCTGGAAATTTTTACTCCTCAGCTATCACCGATATAATTACAGGCTTACCCCTGAGAAATGTTTTGGTTGCCCCCAATCCAGAAGAAATTACCACGATCGCTTTCAGTCTCAATGGTCAATTATTCGCCAGGGTCAAAAAGTCTCCAGCATTGAATAGCTCTCTAATTTATATCTGGAAATGGTCAAATTAATCATTCATTAAACCTACCCTAACCTCAGTTCGGGTTAAGCTACTGATTACCGATCTAGTTATAGTTGTTAGTTATTAGTTAGGGACGTTTCATGAAACGTCCGTACTAGTTATTAGTTAAAACTTATTTGTATTACAAGCAGCGATTAAAAACCCTTCGGGCGGGCGTGGAATAAGATTTGCCAGACACCAGCATTAGTTGCGGTAAACCACGGGCATTACTGCCCGCTCAAAACTAAGAACTAAATACTAAAGACTATTCTCTTCGAGTAATTCTCTTATCCCGAACTCAGGTTACCCTAACCGAGAACCGATTTGCATCATGGAAAGATAAGATAAATCTAAGTTATCCCCATAGTTTTGTGACAATTTTTGTTTTAATGCCCCTAACAAATTATTTCTTTTGGTCTCAGACAAGCCAATATAAGGAGATAGAGTAGTTAATAAAGTCAGATAATCATCTACTGAATAGTTAACCTGAGAAATAATTGACTCGGAAACTAAATCTTGATAGAAACCAGAATCGATTATTTCCTCTCCAAATTGACCGATACTTTCTAGATGATGGCTAACACTTTCTGGTGGGTTTAATTCTGGGGTATGCAGCTGATAAATTGGCTTTAAAGATTCGAGAATGCGATCGCTCGGTTGGGGAGGAGTATTCCACAATAAAATTAAATAGCCCCCTTTCTTTAAGGCTGATGCCGTTTTTACCATTCGTACTTCTGGTTCTACCCAATGAAAAGAAGTGGTAGCGACGATCGCATCAAAATTTCCTTCCTGTAAATCCCACGCTTCAAAAGTAGTATTAATAATTTCTACTGGGGAATAGTCCTGACATTTACTCTTAGCCAAATCACAAGCAGACAAATTTGGCTCTAGGGCGACAACTTCCAAACCTAACTTAGCCAACTCAATAGTAGCAATACCAGGTCCCGCACCGATCTCTAAAATTCTCTTTCCTGGTTGTAACCTAGTTATTTCCAGCATTTTAGCGAACAATTGTGCGGGATATCTCGGTCTAGTGCGATCGTAAGCTCCTGCTACCCCACCATACCAACTGCTTTTATCCGTACAACGATAGATATTATTCAACAGATCTGCTACGTTACCATTTCTGCCTTCAGACTGTTTCATAGCTATTTCCTTAATAAAAGTTACACAACTTAACAAAATCTGCTATTATAGATACATAACTTAACAAGTTTAGTTGGCAAGCATAGTTCATTTGGGTAGAACAAAGCAGGGTTAGAGTTAACTCAGGGCAGTACTTCTAGATGTATCGAGCAGCCTATATATTTAGTTTTTATCTCAAACTTTTTAAGTTAAATTTAATTAAATTAAAGCGCGAAAGCGAGCAAACAATCTTCTCAAAATCGTTATCCTAAGATGTTGAGCAATAAACTACTCACATCTTCGGTTTCTCCCTTTAAACTCCAGTCTGGTAGCTGGGGTTTTTTTATTATTAATTAATTATTTATCTGAGGGAGGAATTGCAGAAAATCCATTGTAGCGACTCATAGATTTTTCGACACCTTCTTTCAAGCTAAGTTCGATCGCTTTGACGGAAACATATAACACCTCTTCAATTATTTTGTTTTCCATCGGGCTAAACTTACCCAAAACATGACTGACGTTTTGTTTCCCACCACCAGATTTACCGATGCCAATTCTCAACCGAGGAAAGTCTTTGCTGCCTAAATGAGCAATAATCGACTTCATGCCATTATGCCCCCCCGCAGAGCCTGTAAGACGCATTCGCAACCTACCTACGGGTAAATCCATATCATCATAAATAACCAATACAGACTGTGGTGATAGCTTGTACCAGTCTGTTACTGCTCTAACTGACTGTCCAGAACGATTCATATAAGTGAGGGGTTTGAGGAGGCGAATTTTTTTTCCACCCCAAACAACCCCTTCGGCAAATGAACCTTGAAAACGTTTATTTTCTTTGAGATCGAATCCCCATATCTTAGCTAGTTCGTCAACTGCGCTAAAACCTATATTGTGTCTGGTGTTGTCATATTTTGGCTCGGGATTGCCCAAGCCAACAATGAGTTCGGGAAAAATAGCTACAGGGCGATCGATATTCACAGTCAATTAACGAACAGTAAAGACAAGGATTAACTATTTTACTACCTAATTAGACTGAAATAGGGTTTCCAAGTAAACTCTGGCACAAGCCCGATAATTCTGAGATGCTTCGCTAGTCTGTCCGTTGTTATTTTGTAATAAAAACAAAGACAAAGCAGCTGCAAAAACGCGGTCTTGATCCCAATGAGGATGAGTTTCTAGGTAATTTTTCAAAGATAAATGGAGTTCTTCAGGTATTTCTGCCAGGATGCTTACATTAGAGTTCATGGTTGGTTATATGCTCCAATTAATATGATTTTTTGCTTTACAAGGACACAAAACGCTGGTTTCTTTTAAATATGCAAAACTAACGGGCTTTTGACGTTTAAAAAAATATTTATATCCAGAGAGAGAAACAAAAAAAAGGCTTCACATATTGTTTTGCCTAACGACTTGGTTAGAGCCGTAATCGATCGCGACACGATTTTCTTGAGTACTTGCTAAATCATTTTCATCTCAAATAGGGGGTATTTGTCAATACTACGAAATATTAACTGAAGTCTTAAAAAAATTTTTATTCAACCTAATATGTGGGCTTTGAGGCGTTTTTTTGTTACATATATTTAGAAAAAACGGTTAAGTCAATATTAATAAACGGTAAATTTTAAAATCCACCGTTCTTCAATCAACAGTTGGTTATTCCGTTCTTACCTGTGGAAAAACCTGGGTAAAATGTGGAAAACATTTGAGCTGTTTGTGGAAATATCGGGGAATCTTTGGGGTGAAATAGTCCTTTTAAATAAGAATTAATAACTTTGGGAAATTGTTAGATTTTAAATACAAAAATACTATTTTTTTTGATAAAAACTAAGAGTGGTATTGCCATAGGTTTTGGTACGATATAAATCCAATCCAGGTATTTCTCTGGCTTGCCATTTTTGAGGATCGTGTTCTACGGCGATCGCACCTGTGGCAGTAATTAGTTCTAATTGGGCGATCGCTTTTAAAACAGGAAGATAGACAAAGCTCTCGTAGGGAGGATCGAAATAAATGCGATCGAACTGTTGTCCTTCTAAGGTTTTGATTTTGACCAGTACATCTCCTTTTATTACTTGAAAAGACTGCTCTGGTTTGCCTATCTGCTGCCAATTCTGTTGAATTATAGTGCAAGCTTTACCATATTGCTCGATTCCGACTACTTTTTCCGCACCACGACATAAAGCTTCTGCTCCCATAGAGCCATTTCCCGCACACAGATCTAGCCAACAACAACCATCAATGCGATCGCGCCAAATATTAAATAAGGCTTCCCTCACCCTAGCTGAAGTTGGACGAGTTCTTTGTCCTGGTAAGGTTTTTAATTGTCTATTGCCGTAGATTCTCATTTAGTTACTAGTTGGTAGGGGGCGGTTCGCGAAATGGTCAGACCCCGCGTCGCCGTTATCCGAAGGTGTATCCTTTAGGACAGGCGCAAGGGAATGCTGACCAGCAGCCCGTACAGTTGTTAGAATAAGATCGTAGGTGAAGTTTGCCGATCCCTGATAATTCAAAAACTCATCCATTTGGGAGAAGTTAACAGAAACAAAGAACTATTAGCGATCAGAGGAGCTACAGGTGGTAAACTTAAGCCAATTATGCCAGCTTTCTTCACTACTATTTGTTCTTTAATCGTTCCCCAAATTAGCATTTCTGCCCAATTACCTAAATCTGGTTGATGTCCTATTAAAGCAAGATGATTGTATTGAAAATTACGTTCTTCTTGCAGCCATTTGAGCCATTCTTGAATATTGCCGTTAGGTTTCAAAGGGGGAAAACAGACTATTTTTGCAGATAAACCAAGCTGTTGAAATATTTCCGCCGTTTGATAAGCCCTAACTAAAGGACTGGTTAAAATAAGATCGAATGTAACTCCCGCTGCTAATAAACCCCGACCTACTTTATTTACTTTCTCAATTCCTTTTGCTATTAAAGGACGTTGTTCGTCGTTAACATAAGTACCTCTTTCTGCTGCGATACCATGACGAATTAAATATATTTTCATCACAATTAAAAAACTTAAAAATAGATTAATCCTCTTAACTAAAACCGACATCAAACAGCTTGCTTTATGCCATATAAACTCTGAATTTTTAACATGATTTGTTTGGCAAGATGATTTTTTCCTTGTTTTCTAAATAAATCGGCAGCTAAAGATAAATTATCAATCGATCTTTGTGATTCTTGCATAATATGATAAACAAGACCTCGATTGTAGTAAGCATCGCTATAGTCTGGATCGTAGAAAATAGCTTGGGTGTAGTCGGAGATTGCTTTACGGTATTCTTTGAGTTTTTTATAAGCATTAGCTCGATTATTGTAAATTAGAGCCGATTTAGGCGAGATCGCCACTGCTCGATCGTAATTAGAGATTGCTTCTCGATATTGACCGAGATAACCATAAGTTACACCTCGGTTATAGTAAGCGTTGCTGTGGTTGGGATTTAATGTGATACAGCGATCGTATTCTATAATTGCTTGTTGGTATTCTTGCAGCAGGTTATAACCATTTCCGCGATTATAAAAAGCATCCTCGTCATGAGGATTTAGTTCGATCGCGACAGAATAATCGGCGATCGCTTTTTCCCACTCTTTTAATTTGCCATAAACTAAGCCTCGTTCTTTATATGCTGGGACAAACTTGGGTTTGAGGCGAATTACTTCACTATAACTAGCAATAGCATTGCGATAGTCTTTAATATTTTTATATTCTTTAGCTTGATTGTAGATTGATTCCCAATCTTGACGATCGAGCAAAATTGCTTGGCTATAATCAACAATGGCATCGTAATGATTTTGTAGTAGAGAATTAATTTGACCTCTAGCACGATAGGCTTCAATACAATTAGGATTTAAGCGAATTACCTGGCTATAGTCGGCAATGGCTTGGGGATAATTTTCCAAAAAATCATGGAGAGCTCCTCGATGGTTGTAGGCGGCTGCGTTATCGGGATTTAATTTAATTACTCGATTAAAATCCGCTAGGGCTTTGAGATGTTCCCCTAAAATATTGTAGGTATAAGCGCGATTGTAATAGGCTTGGGTGTATTTAGGCGCAAGCTTTACTGCTTCGCTAAAATCGGCGATCGCCAAATCATATTCTTGTAACATTCCATAGGCATAACCACGACTGCGATAGGCTTTTGCCAATTTAGGAGCAAGACGAATTGCTTCAGTATAATCGGCAATTTCAAGATGGAACTGTTTAATTTCTCCGTAGGTATAGCCTCGAATTAAATAGGTTTTAACGTCTTGGGGATTTAGTTTGAGTACTGTATTAAAATCTGCGATTGCCTGGTTGTAATCTTCTAGTTTGAGATAGGTTTTGCCACGCTTGTAATAGGTATCGATTAAGTCTCGATCGTACTGAGCGATCGCATTACGATAAATTCGATCGGAGTTGGTTTGTTCCGCCTTCATGGTATTTGAAAATTGACAATCGGATTAGAGCTATTCCTAGTTAATCACAGCAATTTGCCCGAATCATAACAAGCAATTTATTGCTGATAAATGGTTAATTGTCAATCAATATACACTCAATTTAGGAGAATTTTACGATCTTAATGAAGATTAAACCACAACTTGAAAAGTTCGATAAATTTTTAATTAAAAAGTCATCTTCTCATTAATTTTACCCAGCTACTTAATCGATCTTCTTATCTGATTCTGTAGGAGTAGCCATATCTTGAGCTCTAGAAGGATTCAAGTCGCCAGCTGTTTCTAACTGGGCATTCATACTAACCGACTTTTCTATTTTCTGTGCTTCTTTTTTAAATTCGGTTTCAAACTCTTTAGAAGCATCTTGGAAACTACGGAGAGTTTTTGCCACACTACGACCGATTTCAGGTAGTTTTTTAGGGCCAAATACCAACAAAGCCACAATAGTAATGAGAGCCATTTCTGGTAAACCAATGCCAAAAATATTCATAATTTTATCTTCTGATAATTGCGATCGTTATATTAAATATTAACTCGATCCTCATGAGGGGATCGAGTTAAAGAATTTTAGATTTCGATCTAAACTAATAAATCTGAAATTACTTTTTCTATCGACTTAAAGTACTCCAGTCAACATCAATTCCTTCTAAAATTAAGGAAGAATTATAAAGTTGCAAAATAATCAATAAGAAAACTAAAAATAGAGCCATAAAGACTCCCATTAATACAGTAGTTCCCCAGCCAGGTGCAACTTTACCATATTCAGAGTTTAAAGGTCTGAGGAGATTCCCCAAACGAGTTTCTTGTGCCATAGTCCAATAATGATGTAATATCGAGTTTTTCGTAATCTTCTGTAATATTATAAAGGAAGAGTAATCATAATTTAGATCGATTTATGGAACCCGCAATAGTTCTTAGTGTAAGCATAGGGGCTGTAGTAGTCGCTATCACTGGATATTCTATCTATACCGCATTTGGTCCACCATCTGCCGATTTAGGAGATCCTTTTGAAGACCATGAAGATTAATCGACGGATTTAACAGATCCTGTTCTTTTCTTCATTTAATAAAAAACTAATTAGTCAGGGATATACAATATATCCCTGACTAATTAGTTTGTGATTTTAATAGTTTATCGAGCGATCGCCGATAGCCAGTTAATAATCTTCTGATTGACTAGTGGGGGGTTTTCATCGTGGGGACAATGACCAGCACCTTCAATTACCTGGAATTGCACCTCAGAATTAGTTCGAGCCAAATCTTGATAAATTGTTGCCCCAGTCACGGGAGTCCAAGGATCTTTTTCTCCCCACAAGACTAGTAAGGGACGATCTAAATTACCTAATAACTCATCGGGGGTTGTTCCCGCAGGAGCAGTTAATACCGATGCAAAAACTTTTTGCGCTCCAGGATCGCAAGATGGCTGATAGAGCATTTCTACTAATTCGTCGGTTACTGCATTGCGATCGCAATATACTTGATAAAGAGTACGGCGAATTTGACTTTTGCGACGAATATTATTAAAGATAAAGTTGCCCGTTATGGGAGAGCTAACTAACTTAGAAAATCCTGTCATAACTAAACCTAAAACGGGATTGAGGTCGCCAGGACGATGATTTAAGCCCCCAGCGCAATTAATTAACACCCCTCCCGCAGCAATTTCGGGATAGTTGGTAGTTAGCATTAAACTCAATAACGCACCGATAGAATTGCCCACAAAGATAGTCGGCTGGTTAATATTTTCCAGCCAAAAATCTTTAATTTGTGCTTGCCACAACTCCAAAGTATAGTCCAAAGGGGCTTTATCCGAAGCCCCAAAACCCAACAAGTCTAGGGCAAAAACCCGATAGCCAGCCTCCGCCAAAACGGGGATATTTTTTTTCCAATGTCCGATAGACGCACCAAAACCGTGAATTAGAAGTAATGGTTGACCTTCTCCTGCAACGGTATAGCGAATTTTATGACCTTGCCAACTCCAGTCTAGTTGCTCTAGATCCCAATTATTTAAAGCTGTTGTGACCACAATAATATCTTGATATGTCTGATTGTTATTGCGATCAATCTTATCGCAGTAGTGAAAATAGTTCCGAGTTTCTGATTAACCAATCGAGCGTAAAAGGGTTAGAGCGATCGCCAATACTTAACCAGATCTTTAAATAAAATGGAAGAATTAGAGAGTTTTATTAATTTGTGATTAATCTACCGTGGAAACACTTGGCTTTCTAAAAAAGCGATGTAATATTGTAAGTAATTATATTTAGATAAATATACGTACATTAATCGCGGACTTAATATTTATGATGAATAGCATTTTTTCTTCCAATACGTCCTATAGAAGTAAAAACATTGTCATAGTAGAGCCTAACAAACATCACGGACGAGAATTAAGCCATCTCATCAAAGCCAATCGACCTCGCCACAAAGTTATGCTTTTAGAGAACTCCGAACAGGTTTTTTCTTTAATCTACGGACAAATGGATATTGATATTTTATTCTTTGACATTGAAGCAGAATCAAATACCGATAATTTAGCTTTAATTAAAGCAATTTTGCCTGAAGCTAGTTTAATTCATTGGAGCGATTATCAGCATCCCGAAGTCATCGAACTTTTATATTCTTTAGGGGTAAATTCATTCTGTACCAAAGAAAGCGATGCAGAAGTAATTCTCGAAGCGACAGATTTAGCGGTTAATTATCCCCAATCTTTGTATTTAGACCGTAAATTACATCAATGCTTGCCTCTATTGCAAAGTTAGAATCACATTGATCGCTTATTGTTAATTTGGTGTTGTTATCGTTACCATACATTTAAAACAAGCAACATTTTAATGTCTGAGTTCTTTGCCGAGCATAAAAATCGCTTAACCGAATTGATCGATACCTATCGCGATCGCGTTGACTTCTTGACCATTCGTTTCGAGCGGGCAGAAGAAACTAATATTTTTCTCCGCAGCCATAAAATAGAAACTCTGAGCGAAAGCATTGCCCTGGGAGGACAAGTAAGAGCCTGCTACAAAGGGGGTTGGGGCTTTTCTGCTTTTAACGACTTAGACACTCTAGTCGATCGCTTGGAAGAGGCGATCGCTGCCGCTAGAACCATCGGCGAAACAGAAACTATCTTGGCGGAAGTTGCACCCATCGAAACAGTATGCCAAGTTCCACTTCAAGGAAGCGATCCGCGAGAAATATCTTTGACTGATAAAAAAGCATTGTGTGATCGCTATAATCTTCTGTTACGAGAATACGATCCCTGTCTGACAGCTACTACTGTCAGCTATAGCGATAGTTCCCAAAATATTATTATTGTTAACTCCGAAGGCAGCGTGATCGAACAGTCTTGGGCGGATATGGAGATGCGATTTTCTGCTACTGCCAGAAAAGACGATTTGTTGCAGACAGGAAGAGAAACCACAGGCTCTCGTCGGGGCTATGAAGATTTAACTAACTTAGATCGGCAAGTAGTAGGGGCAGCACAAAGGGCTGTAGATGCTTTATCCTTACCTAAAATTAAGGGGGATACCTATACCGCAGTCATCGATCCGATTTTAACAGGCTTATTCGTTCACGAAGCTTTCGGACATCTTTCCGAAGCAGATATGGCTTATGAAAACCCAGACTTGCTAGAAGTTATGAGTATGGGCAAACGTTTTGGCTCGCCAGAATTACAAATCTTTGATGGTGCTGCCCCCCTAGAAGCAGAAGGTAATTATATCCATCGCGGTAGTTATTTCTACGATGATGAAGGGACTCCTGCTACTACCACTCAATTAATTAAGGATGGGGTTTTGGTTGGTAGATTGCATTCCCGCGAAACTGCAGGAAAATTAGGAGAAAAACCGACGGGTAACGCTCGCTGTCTCAACTATCAATATTCTCCTCTAGTACGGATGACCAATACCTGGATTGCCAGAGGCAAAACCCCCGTTAAAGATCTATTTCAAGGTATTTCCGAAGGAGTATACGCCCGTAATTGGCTGGGAGGAATGACTAACGGAGAAATGTTTACCTTTAGTGCGGGGGAAGCTTGGATGATTCGTAATGGCGAACTAGCAGAACCAGTTAGAGATGTTACCCTATCGGGTAATGTGTTCAAAACCTTGGCTAATATAGAAGCGATCGGCGATGACTTCTATTGGGATGAATCTGGAGGTTGTGGCAAAGGTGGTCAATCGGGATTGGCTGTTGGTTGTGGAGGTCCTAGTTTAAGAATTAAAAATGTAACTATTGGCGGTAATTCTGATCAATAACTGAATATTATCCCAGTGGATATATTTGTTAGAACTATAGTCATTCCAAATAGAAACCATCTAAAAAATTTAATCTACGATCGAAGTCTAAAAACCTTCTGACCTCTGACTTCTGACCTCTGACCTTAAAGCTATTGAATCGTAGGTCAATTATTTAGAATGACTATACTTACTATTTCAAGATCTCCAAATGCTTTTTAATCGGGGCGATAGTATTAGCAGCGATCGCACCACTGGCAGCTACAGCGGGAATACCAATACCAGGAAAAGTAGAATCCCCACAACAAAGCAATCCCGATATGGGAGTAGTCGAACCAGGAAATAGAGCCTTACCCGCAGCTAGAGCAGGTCCATAAGAGCCATGATGTCGGCGTAAATAGCGTTGGTGGGTTAGGGGAGTGCCAGTTAGAGTTAGTTCCGCGCGATCGCGTATGTCAGGAATTACTCTTGCCAAAGCTTGCCACATGATTTCTGCTCGTTCTTGTTTTTGTTGTTTGTAGGCATTACTAGAACGATCCATTCCCGCCCAAAGTTCGTAGGGTTCGTTACCAGGAGTATAGACGTGAATAGAATGTTTTCCCTCGGGTGCGAGGCTAGGATCTAAAACAGACGGAATCGACATGACTACTACGTTTTGCGGTGCTGTTATTCCCTTTTCCCAATCATTGACTACGATATAGTGACATTCTAAATCTTCCAAGCCCGTAGCATCGATACCTAAATGGAGGTGCATAAAACTCTCGCATTCTGGAGTACTTGCTCTTTCCTTGACAAAACTAGAGGGCAATATTCCTTCGGGAACTAAATTGAGGGTATCCCATACCGAAGCATTAGAAACTACAGCTTTATTCGCTTTTATCTCTGTACCATCGCGCAACCGCACCCCCACAGCCTGATTATTCTCTACCAATATTTCCTCCACGTGGGCGTTATAAATAATTTCTCCCCCACGTTTGGTGAGTCCTCGCAACAAAGCGTCTACAATTGCACCGCTACCCCCTATGGGGTAATCTAATTTGACTCCAGGCTTGTACCACTCCGCAAACATGAAAGCCATTTCTGCCCCCACCGTACCACTGGCAGGTAAACCAGAAAGTAGAAAACTGAGTAAATCCATCCAGTTACGAATAAAGGAGTCGGTAACTATATCCTCCATAATTTCGCTAAAAGGTCTGGTCAAACGCAAAATATTCGGCAAGTGCCAAAGGGTATTCGGCAGATATTGACCCACAGTAATTGCTGCCCCCAAATCGAAGCGCATTGCCAGGGGAGGCAGAGCGTTAACCGCATCGGCAAGGGGTTTCATTTCTGCTTGTAATTTACGCCACTGGTTTACCGCTTCTTGTCCTCGTAACTTACTTAATACTTCAGCAAAATGATTTGCCCCTACATAGGCATCAAAATCCCCTTCAGGCAACCTACAGCCCCAAACATCATAATTAGCCCACTCCAAATCTTCCTCAATAGCATCTAAAACTTGTCTGAGGGGGTTATTAGTGGGACTAGAAGATAGACCAGAATACAAAGAAGGACCCGAATCAAACTTGTAGCCATTGCGCTCGAAACTATGGGCTGCACCCCCAGCAATGGCATGGCTTTCGCAAACCACGACTCGATAGCCATACTTGGCTAATAAGGCAGCACAACACAATCCTCCAATACCGCTGCCGACAACAACTACATCTACACTCATTTTAAATATTAACTATCAATTATCAATTATTTATTATTACGTGGGTTGCAATTAAAGTGAGGGGAATCTAACTTGCGATCGCTTGTATTGTTAGAGTCTGCGGTTAAAACTATTCTCCCCTGACTGTCTTTAGTCCATCCTTGGATGAGTTCGATTTGTCTGACTTTAAGGTCATGTTCTAATTCTGATGAATTTTGGGTGGCTGCCACTTCATCGCGATCGAAAAAACGAAAATCCGACCAACCTGTATCGATCTTCAGTTCTTCAATATCTGGTCTATAGGCAATACCTTTTTTACCAAAAATATAATATTCGCTCTCGATACTAACCTCGCAAAAGCGATCGCCCAGATTGGAATCGATCGGTCGCAAACGGTCTGGTGCGATCGCAGCAAAAAATAATCCTTCTTGGGCGGGAAAACTAAAGCTAACTGCTCCATCTTCACCAAATTCTGAACTAGCATCAATGTCATTAGTAGAGTTGGGGGGTCGAGATTCTCTTTCGACAATACCAAACAAGCCATCACCACTCAGTCTGATATTTCCGCCATTCCCCTGTATCGCCGTTGCCAAAATATCATTATTTTGATTGGGATTAGCAATTAAAAAACCGACATTAATTTCTAGATTGCCTCCATTAGCATCTCCCATTGCCAAAGCAGAAATCAAACTATTATTACTGAGAGTTAAATTTTCCTCGATATTTAGTTCGATGTTTCCCCCAGACTGAAATTCTGTGGCAGCGGTGATACTGGCAAAATTACTTAATTCAATATTATTGGCAGCAATTTTTAAATTACCTGGAATTCCTTGACCGCTACCTTGAACGCTAATGTTAGCGCGATCGCTAAGGCTCAAATTCCCCGTAGCGATCTCAATATCTCCTCCTCTATTACCATTGAGGGTTTGGGCAGAAATCGTACTAGGGATTTGATTGCCAGCACGAAAACCAGTTATGGCGATCGATGAAGCATTAATATTTATATTGCCAGCATTAGCATCACTATTATTAGTTGTGGAAATTATCAATCCGCCATCGCTAATCTTTAATTCATTAGTTTGCAGATCGATATCTCCTGCATTTCCTTCTCGAAGAGTATTGGAAGTAATGGCACTGCCGACAGTTCCCGTTCTGGGAGATACACCTGTAACTTCAATAATTCCACTTGCCTCGATATTAATATTTCCCCCATTGCCCACATTAAAAGGACTGACTGCAATTACGCTGCCATCTTTTAACTGTATATCCCTAGCTAAAATTGCCAAATTTCCACCATCCGCCTCACTAATAGAAACCGAACCGATTTCGCTGGCTTGATTGAAATCGATCGCTTGTTCTAAACTCAGGGACGAATCAAAGTTATTTCGTGCATTTTCCCCTACTCCAATTAACGGTCTCGTACCCTCCAAAACAATCGACTCAGAAGATTGAATCAATAAATCGCCACTTTCTCCCATATTCTCAGGAGAAGTTGCCAACCTGATAGTTTGTAGTTCGATCGCCCCACCATCAATCAATTTGAGATTGGGAGCATTAATCTGAATATCTCCTCCCCTACCAGAACTAATGGTATTGTTAGAAATCTGACTGGCGAAAGGTAAAAAGATGTCAAAGCTTGCCAATAGCAGATCTATTTTTGTTCCCGTAATGTCGCTACCATTAATTTCTAATAAATTCGAGGCTTCAATTGCGATCGTTCCTCCATCTAAAGCACCTAAAGTATTAGATATAATTGCCGAACCATTGAAAAGCTGAATATTTCTGCCCCAAACATTAATATCTCCTGCTCTTGCTCCACTACCATCTACTGAAGCTAGATTATCTAGTTGGATATCTTGAAATCCCCTCGCGCGATCGTAATTAGCCGTCCACCCCTGAGGTATGGGTTCTAGGGTGACAAAACTATTCCCTCCGACACTACCCAATTCGATATTTCCTCCAGGAGAAGTGACTGCGCCCCCATCAAAAGTAATGTTGCCACCGAACAAGCCTAAAGTTTTATTGGAAGCACCTTCCAGTCCGACTCGAACTCGATCTAGCCCAGGGGAAACAAAAGGATTGTCTAGAGAAAAATTAGCTCGATTGACTATATCTCCTGGATTGCTGCCAAATTGTAAGCCTAGAGGTACGCTGACAGTTAATAATGGTTCGGCAGTAGCTAAATTGGCATTAAACTCAGTGCCATCTTCAAAAACCAAACTTTCCGCAGTAGTGCCAATAAACGAACCACCAACATTTAAGCTGGCATTTTCGCCGAAGATAATTCCTGCGGGATTGATTAAAAAGAGATTGGCATTGCCATTATTTAAAATAGAGCCGTCTATATTAGATATGGAAAAACCCGTAACGCGAGTAATAATATTTTCCACTGAGACGGCATTATTAAAAAATACCGAACCATTAGTGGGAATGGAAAATTCAGTCACACTATGAAAGAGATTACCCCTTCTTTGTTCTCCCCCATTAATAGTAAAGTCACGATTATTTTCGGTCGTAACTTCTGTCGAAAGAGAACCATCTTCAATTACTTGTGCTTCAGCCAAGGAGGAGATAAGCAGTAGAGGACTAAATGCCAGCAAAAATTGGGCAAACAAACTCGCGTTCATTGTAAATCTTTATAATACAAAAAGTATCTTGAGTTGGATTTTTACACCAATCGTTTCTTAAATTATGACTCTATCACTAGCTTTTAATTTGGTTATTTTCTATGTCTCTGTTTTCTGGCTTGCTATGATTGTGCTTCCAGGCTGGGGCGTTACCAAAAAAGTAATGGGTTCGTACCTACCATTTATACCTGTATGCCTGGCTTACATTTACTATTTATTAACTGCCACCGATCCAGCATCTTTAGGGGGAGCATTTAACCCCCAATTAGCTACCTATGCCGAGTTATTCGGTCAAGAAGGAGGGGCGTTAGTTGTATCGATTCATTTTTTAGTGATGGATTTATTTGTGGGCAGATGGATTTACTGGGAAGGACAAGAGAAAAAAATACTTACTACCCACTCTTTGATTTTGTGTCTCTTCTTTGGTCCTGCTGGATTGCTGGCTCATATTATTACAGATAGATTTTTTGGCGATCGCAATAACGAAGATACTAGTAGCCAAAATTCCAAAGGCGATTTTGTAGAAGACAAATAAATTTAATTCAGTCTCTAGTGATTAGTTGTTAGTTATTAGTTTTTAATCAGTAAATTTAGAGAATGGTTGCCAATTAACCATCAACCATCAACAAATCTTCACTAATAACTAACAACTAATTAATTAAATCACTGGAACGTAAGGTCCAACTACATTATCTTTAGCGGCAATAGTTCCTACTGCAATGCCTGCTGCTGATGCCGCATGACCCATTAAATTACCCCCAGGATATACTTGCCCAGGACGATTCTCAAAGCCATCTTTTCCCTGAAGGGCTACCCAATCTCCCGCCACTACCAAATTAGAAAGATAAGGTTCGGCAAAAAAGGGTGCTGGGCGATCGCCCTGTCCCACTTGAAAGCCCGTAAAATTATAATAGCGTCCGATCTGCAATCCACCTTCAGCAACGGGAGTAGCATCGGCTAATTTAGCTAAACCGTCGATATCTCGTAATTCTTCTTTGATGGCATCCCATAACTCTGCGTCCCCAAGACTTTGAATCAATTCCCACAAGTCGTCGTCACAGGAACATTGTCGGACTCGATTTTTTAACTCTTCATCTTTTCTAGCTAGGGTAGGACCTAAATCGTAGGCGTGAACTTCAATTACCCAGCGATCTTCCCCCGCAGGGGCAGCTTTCACCCAAGCAGTATCGCTTTTTTCGGTTTTGTGTGCCTGAAAGACCAAATCTACTGGTTGATTTTCAGGGGTTTCAATTACGTCAGGGCGATCGGGATTTTCTGGCTTGTCTAATAAATAAGCACGGGCAACTACATAGGGAGGAGCAACTCGTAACTGATTGACTCGCGATCGCACTGGTTTTAAGTTAGCAGTAGCTTGAGAATCTTCTCCCTTGGTGGCAGCAAAGATTTCTTTTGTCCCTTTGATATCCGTTGTCAAGACTAGATAATCACAGTCTGTGGTTTCATTATTGGTAAAATTTAAACCCGTGACGCGATCGCCCGTAACTTTAAGATTGCTAACCCGATAGTTTAAATGAATCTCAACTCCCAACTTTGCTAAATGTTCTTTAAACGGCAGCATTAAAGAGGTGTAATGATTGTCTGTCGGCACGACTCGCAACATGGCATCGGGTTTGCGAATGAAGAAAGTCCACATTAAATGTAATGCTTGGGCAGCACTAATATCTTCTGTGCGATTGAGGCTAACCGTAAGGACGGTTTTAATAAAGGTATCGAAGAAAGATTTAGCAATTTTCCCTTGGGAATATTCCACCATTGTAATGTTGTCGAACTTCCGAAATACCCGTTCGTGGTTATAGAAAAATAGCGATAGCATCCCTGGCGCGCTTCGCATCGCATCCCAGAGACTTACGTTAGGCGATCGCCAGACTATGCCCAGCATATTTAATAAATGAGCGTTGGGCTTGGCTTCTAGTATTTCTTCTGCGTAATTTTCAAACTCTAGTAATACTTCGTTTACGGGTTCAAGGTGCTTATCTGCTCCTACTTCCACAACTTTCTGCATCAAGTAATCGTATACATTGTGGAAAAAGTGATGCAAACCATGTTCCCAATAGCCAGAAGGAGAAGTATCGCTGGGTTTTGCCCCAAGTCTCCCGCCAATAAAGTCCGTACCTTCGTAAATATCTACTTTATAGCCCAGCTTGACCAATTCCAAAGCAGCAATCAAGCCACTCAATCCTGCCCCCACTACTGCTACTTTTTTCTCTACTCCTGGGGGCAGTGCGGATAAACCATCGGTTACGGGAGGTTCGACCATTCTGCCCAAATCCGTTAACAGAAATGGCGGAAATCCCCGCAAGGCTTTATTGAGCTTAAGCAATACTTTTTCTACGGATGGCGGAATGCCTTTGTTTTGGGCAAAAAGGGTCACGTTTGGTTGACCACCCCAAGCGGTACTCTCAAATTGATTAAAGGGCGATCGCTGCACCATGATTATTTAAGTAGTTATTATGATATATCTCCTAATTCTGTATGTTAATCTACATCTGTAATTTTTGGTGTTTGTTTACTCGCGCTCTTGACGAGCAGAACTATTGACTACAAATTCTGGGACGAGATTGGGGGTAATATTTGCTTCGATTAAGCCTCCAGAACTGTGTACGGGAGCTTCATTGGGAGCTAGATCGTTGCTATTTGCTTCCCCAGGATCTCCTGAAGGCAACCAGCCGAGGAAGGGTAAAGGAAGAAGAGTTGAGAGATTGGTAATGGTTACCAACAACCACAGGCGATCGAAATTTGTTTCCGTAACTCCCAGCCAAGACGTAAGCAATGCTCCTAATTCGTGGGAGAGCAATCCCGATAAATTCCAAATCGACATTAAGAGGGCAAACAAAGTTGCTTCGACTCCTTTGGGACAAAGACGAGCCGATAATACTAACACTGGCATCCAAGTGATTTGTCCGACGACGGTAAGAATTAAACTATCTCCCAAACTAAACCAGCGATCGTCGATACCTAAAGCACGGTTGGCGTGGGTGACTAGGAGTAAAGTTGTCATACCCAAAGCTGCGGCAATTACAGTACTCCAGCCTAATATTTTGCGGAAAGGTACGGTTTTTAAATAGCGTTGAAAGAGATAAATCCCGATCAAGGAAGCGAGACTAGTTACTAGGCGCACTCTACCGAGAAATTCTGGTTCAAATCCTAATTCGTTGGTACTAAAAAAGAAAAATGCCGAGTCGGCGGTGGGGGTAGCTTGCCAGACAAATAGAAATGCGATCGGCAACCAGACTTGTTTTTGCTTAATTGCGCTCCATAATTGCTTAATTTGTCCTTTTACAGGAGAAACTTGGGCAGTAGAGTTATGGCGATCGATCTTTTCTTCGGCAATTAACCAAGCAACCCCAGAGACAATTAGGGGGAAAGTAGCAGTGATTTCAAATACCTGGGCAGCACTAAAATGTTGTAACAATAAACCGCTAAAATAGGCTGTAATTAAACCTCCTAAAGCAGAACATCCCCAAGATAAAGACTGCAAAGAGCCCGACTGTGCTAAAGATTCTTCTCTGGCTCTTTCTACAATTAAGGAATCGACTATGACATCGCTTACTGCCACTGATAGGGAAGTTAGCAAAATTACTATAGTTGCGCTTAAAGCACTATGAACTAAAGTTGCCAAAGCCACCCAGGATATAGTGCCTAAAAATCCCGATAAGATGAGATAAGGGCGACGACGATAGCCTAAAATGGGCAATCCATCGGAGATAAAACCAAATAAGGGTTTAATTACCCAGGGTAGGGAAGAAATTCCCGTTAGTGCTGCTACTTCCGCAGGAGTTAGACCTAAATCGTCTTTAAGAAAAAAACTAACCGCCAAGCGAGCTAATCCTAATATCCCTTGAACGAAATATACCGTTAGGATGGCAAATAATTCGGGAGTGGGTTCGTTATTAAATAAAAGTTTTTCTTGAATAAATTTTTTATAGCCTTTGAATTCAAAGGATTGAGCAATCATGTAGTTTGTTGAAGTTTTATGTTTATAGTTAATGATACGCAATATCTCTACGAAAAATCTTCTACTTTGAGACGGAGATTTTAAATAAATATGAAAATTAATCGCCAACATCTAATTTTTCCAACGAAATTGTCGAGTTCGTTGAAGCAAAACTCAGTAGTAGGCGGAATTAAATAAATTAAATGAGCTTAATTTTTTGATTATTGTCACTGTTGCTAGCTTGACGACAAGCCACAAAAGCAAGAGCGATCGCCAAAGACAATAAAATCAATTCACAGGGTATTTTTTCTGCCTAATTTGAACATTCAGATGAACTACCCCAACTTAGCTAACGCTTGAAGTTGGGGTTTCCCCCATTCGAGGGCGACCGAAGGAAGTGCCTGTGGTGCAAGCCAGCTTCGCATTATTTTGTTGAGATTTTTGGCGTTTCATTCGTCCTAGTTGCTTCATCGAACCAGTATGCTTGCGCTTACTCTTTGATGTAGTAGAGCTAAAGACATCGACGCTTGAGAGGCTAGTCCCTAGCCCCTTTTGATTGTTACAGGCGACATTGTACATAACTCTGACTGAACCTCTATCCCTTGGAGTTTCAAAACCACAACCGTTTTTGGCATCACAGATATGATAGCGATTAGACAAATCTGCC
>NZ_JBZNBU010000361.1:0-10905 GCF_058530065.1 Waterburya sp.
CATTAACAGCCGAGTAATGATTGGGTTCGCTTACTTCAAATATTCCAATTAGCATAAAAATTTTTAAAATTGACTAATAAACTATTAATACTTAAACCAAAATTATTAGTATACCTCTGCCTACCTACTTAAAATGTATATCCTCCAATGGATAATTTACAATTCACTTGGACTAGGGTAATTTTGTCCTAAAATTCTAGAAAACCGATTCCATTTCAAAGTTGACCGAACTTATGTTAAATAGATAGCAGAGGTATACTAATAATTTTGGTTTAAGTATTAATAGTTTATTAGTCAATTTTAAAAATTTTTATGCTAATTGGAATATTTGAAGTAAGCGAACCCAATCATTACTCGGCTGTTAATGGTTTAGTCAAAACCTATGCTAGCAATTGCGACAACGAAATAATAGTTTATACCCTACCTGCGATTCAAAAGGCATTACAAGAAAATGGCTTGCCAGAGAATTGTCGGTTAGAAGTTTTAGCAGACAATCAATCTTTAAAAACCTTGTTAAGTAATGCAGAAAAGATTGAATTTGATCGCATCCATATTTGTACCATCTTTGACAATTATTTTGAATTTGGCAATTTTACACCTCAGACTAAAGACATATATTTTCACGTCCACCAAATTGAGGAATGGTATAACGACGACTTAGACCGTGCGATCAAGACTTTGATCCCCAGTCTCAAAAATAAAGATCAAAATAGACAATATTCTCGGATCTTAGCCCGTGCGGTACGGGATTATTTCTTTTATCGACCGATCCGCAAAAAAATGCTAGAAAATTTCGCTCGCAACTACAACCTCCAGCTAATAGTTCATAGCGAAGGACAGAAAGAAGCATTAAAAGAATATAATTGCCAATCTCCCGTTACAATTTTTCCTTTTGCTATTTATGAAGGCATGGGAGATACTTCGACCGACAATCAGAAACTACGAATTTGTATTCCAGGGGTAATTACTCAAGCTAAAAGAGATTACTTATCTTTGTTTGAAGTTTTGTCACAAAATGCCGAGATCCTCAAAGACAGAGTCGATCTTTATCTCTTGGGGTATGTGACCGACCGCGAAAAAGAAGAAATGGGTAGGGCGATCGAGCGATTGATCTCTACAGGATATGAAGTGATGTATCACGATACCTTCGTCTATGGGGAAGAATTTGATCGAGCGATCGCCAATTGCGATATCTTATTAAACAATCAATTCATCAGCAAAAACAGCACGGAAGTTTACGGTAAAACAAAAGAGTCGGGCATGATTTTTAATATGCTGCGGGCTGCCAAACCTGGCTTCTTGCCCAAAGAATATAATGTATCTCAAGAGTTTTATGACTGTACTTTATTCTTTGATAGTTACGAAAATTTGGTCGAAATAATTAAAGATTTGGTTGACAATCCCGAAAAATTATCGCAACTGAAAACTTCGGCTCAACAACTATCTAACAGTTATCTCCCTAACAATCTTTATCCTCGCCTGGTAACAGCTTAATAGTCTATGTTGAAGTAGCCCAAAATCTACATACCTTAGCCACAGATTTATGGGAAAAGCAACAACAGAATTCAGAGAATAGCTCTCAACCTACATCGCTCGATAATCCTTACACTTCAAAATTAACAACAAAAGAGTCGGTTCAAAGAGATAAATCAGAATCTACTGAGACCACAACGGAGCAGAATCAAAGAGATGAATTCTCAGGAAAAGAAAAGAAGGAAAAATCGAAGAGGAAACCAGGGAAACAACCAGGAGGTAAAGGATTTGGGCGCAGTTAACCATTAAAAGTAGTTTTGCCAGAGTTATGTCCTTTGCGGTAGATAACTTCTGGTTTACCTTCGGGATTTAAGTAATTTTCAACAGGGTAAATTTGCGTGAAAATCATTCCTCGTACTCGTTCGCCAAAACCAAAGCGATCGAATACTACCCGATAACGATCAAACTTAGTCTCGAACGATTAACCGAACACAAATATCCGCACCCGATAAAAGCTATTAATCCTAGTAAAGAAATTAGTCGTTTGTTCATTTTATTTAATATCTTTGAGGCTTCTTGTGCTGCTTCGACAGTTTCAAATAAGATTGTTACATTACTCATGTTTTGTTGAATTCAAAGCGATCGCCCTATGTGGATAGTTGAGAAAAAAGTAGGAATATTTACTCACTATTTAACCCTTTCGGGTAAGTTCCAGCCAGGAATAGACAAAGCCAAGCATTTCAACTCAAAGCAGATGGCAGAGATTATGGCTAAAGGTCATGGAGGGGTCGTTCGGCAATTGAACGGGAGTAAGTAAATTGTTTTTCTGCTTAAAATGCCATGAGATTAATTAATCGCGAACCTATTCAACAAAGACGGCAAAATCTAATTTTCTTAATTGTCGCAATTTTGGTACTTAGTTTGTTTTGGATGCCAACTACACTAGCCGATTCTCAAATAAACGAGGTTAAAGTCAGCTTGGGTAGTAGTAGCGGAGAATTAAAATTTTTTCCTAGTAACATACAGCTAGAAGTTGGAAAACCATACAAATTGCTATTAGATAATCCTAGCCCCCAGAAACACTACTTTACATCTAAGGATTTTGCCGATGCTAGCTGGACGAGAAAAGTACAGGCGGGAAAAGTTGAAGTCAAAGGAGCAATCCACGAATTAGAACTTAAGCCTGGTGCAGAAGCAGAATGGGTTTTGACTCCGATGAAATCTGGTACATACGAATTACACTGTTCGATTAAAGGTCATGCTCCTGCTGGAATGGTAGGGAAAATTGTAGTGACGGACTAGTGGAGTAGGGCTTAAATAAACGTCAGTTCGATGAAAATCTAGAGAAAAAGAAAGGCTGAGATGTAAACTCAGAATAAGCATAATACCGAGTATCTCAGCTAATTCTATGATGACATCAAGACTAGATATCACACAAATCTTTTGGGATGTAGATGATTTTTGTAATCAGTGGTTAAGACTGTGGCAGAAACAAAAGCAACTGCCTTCGATGCCAAATGAAAAAAGATGCCGTTCGAGAATGTCTCTAAGTGAGGTAATGACCATAAAGAGCAGATCTGTTAGTGCGTAACATCAGTAAATAATAGAGTAAACATTATTCACCCTATTATTTATATTTATTAGTTGTAATTTGTTATTCCTTGATTAAATTCCGTCTACATCAACGCCAACCAAATCGTCAAGCTGTGCGTCGGTGAGAGGATCGCCGCCAAAGTCATCGTATTGCTGGATCAAAGCCGAAGTTAGAGGTGCATTATAAGGAGTAGCGACTTCGTTGGTAATCCAATCATTGCGATCGTCATTATAATCAAAATCATCGGTAGATCCAGGTCCACCAACCAAAGCACCGTAAAGAATATGCTCGTTGGCTTCCCCATAATTGGCATCCCCAGTAGAGCTTCTATGGTGGGGTTGTTGGGAGTAGTTGTCGCCAAAACCAATCATATAACTGAAGTTGGCAGGATTATCTCCCAGAACATAATCGATTTGATTGTTGGCGAAATCGCTGTAGCGAGAATCTTCTTTAACCGTGTCGTTATACAATTCAGCGAGGAAGGCGGCGGAAGAACTTAAAGCCAGAGAACCCCATGTATAACGGAATGCCATGCCACCAGGACTATAACTAACATTACCCGTACCTTCTACCCAACTATCTAACCATTGTTCGGTCATTTGTTGGTATTTAGGATCGCTACTTTCTTGCGCTAGTAACAAGGCAGCGGCATTAGATTTGTTATCTGTCATCCAAGTCCAATCGCTAGGATACCCTACTTCATTGTCGAAGATATCTTCAGCGCGAGTTAAATATTCCTGCTTTCCTGTAGCCTTGTAAAGCCACATTGCACCTTCAGCTAATTCGTCGGCATAACCACTAAAAGAAGTGTAGAAAGGATTGGCTTCGGGAATGCTATCGCTATATTTGCCACGATAGGTATCGGCAAATTCAAATAACTGTTCGGCATTTTTCAGTAACTCATCAGCATAGGCATCATCTACACCTCTAAATAGCATCGAAGCCGAAGCTAAAGCAGAAGCCGTACCCGCAGCCACATCGCTACCAGGATTAGCTGCATCGACTTTAAAAGCTGGTCGTTCCATGTTGAGGTCTTCGGGAGCAATCCAAACGGCATGATCTGCATCCCCGTCGCCTACTTGAGCGTAGAATTCTTTGGTTTTACCATTTTCGGTAATATGAGCTTTGAGGAAGTAATCTGTCGCCCATTTAACGGCTTTGAGGAGTTCGTCGTATTGTCCAGCTTGTTTGTAAGCATCGCCGTATTCTACGCCGCCCCAAGCCAACATAGTACTGGTAGCTGACATGGGCAAGCCAAATTTAACGTGATCGCCAGCATCGTAATAACCGCCAGTTAAATCTAAGCCGACATCAGAACCGTCGTCTGTTGCGGAGTCTCCCCGCCATTCTACACGATTGTCTTCGGGGAGTTCTCCAGAACGATTGGCTTCGTAGAAAAGGAAAGATTTTTGTAAGGCTTCTCCATATCTAAATTGCCCCGAACCTGTTTGAGGATTGGTAATTCCACCGTCATCAACTATATCTGTGGTGTTGGTGTCTTCAGTGACGGTTTCACCAGTTTCTTCGATAATGTTTTCGACTTCTTCAAGTATATTTTCTTCAGAAATAGTATCGTTTAACTCAGGTTCGATATCTTCTATATTTTCAGGGTTAATATCTTCAATAGTATTGTCAGGCTCTACCTCTGATTCCCAACTATTATCAATATCTTCTACAGAGTCATCTAATTCTACATTGTTATTTGATTCCTCAACATTTTCAGGATCTATATCTTCAATTGTGTTTTCAAATTCCAGACTATTATCTATTTCTTCAATGAAATTATCGGTAATAGTTTCATTATTTAATTCACTTTCAAAATTATTTTCAATAGCTTCTGATATATTCTCTGTCAGGTTATCACCTACTAAGAAATTACTAGGAGCTTCGACTGTATCGCTATTTTTATTAGCATTAAAAGTAATAGTTCTGCTACCACCAGGATAAAAAATATTTTGGTCGAAATTAGTATCGGCACGAAGAGTATAAGTATTACCGTCACGACTGACGATTTCTGCGCCCCAAACCTGTTCTATATCAAAGTCAGCTTGGAATTGAACTTCCCAGTTATCAAAGCGATCGCCATTATTAACTAATTGTATTTCTCCTGTAAAACCTTGCGTCCATTCCGTCGTAACTTGAAAGTTGGTAGTGATGTTTTGATTAGCAGCCATGATAGTAACTATAAAAATCTATTGGTTTAATTCAATTAAAAAGTAAAAATATTCGTAAATAATGAACTGTTTATTGAATCTTTGTCTGTTACTTTTATAAAATTTTATTAACTAAAACAGCTACAGAAAAAACAACTAAATTCACAGCAACTTTATCAAAATAATACAGATTGTACTAAGTAAGATAAACTAATTTTTGGGAATTGTGTGACCTCGATCGCATCTAAGTTTGACCTCGATCGCAATCAAAATAGATCCAGATCTTTTTAGATAAATTATTTATGAAATCTTTTGCCGCGATCGCGATAAAAATTACTCAATTTAGTTGGAGAAATTCCTAAATAATAACCAATAATAATTAACTGATTGATTAAAGTTGTTTGCCAAACTCCCAACTTTTGCCAGCGTCGGGCAGAAGTAACTACTTTAGCAGGAGCGATCGCAATTTTTCCTTGCTTTTTTAACTGTTGAATCAAAGCAAAGTCTTCCATAATCAGCAGATCGGGAAAACCGCCACTGTCTTGAAAAGCTGCTTTGGTAATAAAAATAGCTTGATCGCCATAGGGAAGAGAAAACCAATGCGATCGCAATTTAACGAGCATTTCCACCCAACGTAAAGATTTATCCTTACCATCAATAGCCAATTCAAACGCTCCCGCTATGACTCCAGGCTGTTTTAAAGTCTGAGTAATGAGAGGGATAAAATTAGCTGGCAATTGAGTATCGACGTGGAGAAATAGCAAAATATTGCTACCAGCTATTTTTGCCCCCGCATTCATTTGTGCTGCCCTTCCTCCAGAAGCAATAATAGTTTTTACTCCTAGCTTTTGGGCTATATCGGGAGTATTATCTTTACTTCCTCCATCGGCAACGATAATTTCTAAATTAGGATTGACAGCAAGCTTTTCTAGAGTTGCTTTAATTATTGCAGCCTCGTTAAGAACTGGGATAATAATGCTAATAATATATCGCTCCATATTTATCAGAATGCGAGAAAAACAAACTCCTAATTATCGACTATCAACGATCGAACATCAATTATTCAGCATTCTGCTGGTTTTCTTAACACTCTTCAGTTTTACTAACAGTGCAGTAGCTGCAACTATTCAAGAACGCATTCAGCAATTCCCTCAATGGAATAACAAGCCACCAGTACAGCTTGCCAAAGGAGACTTAGAATACCCTGAGTGGATGGCGGGGACTTGGAATGTAGAAAGCAGTCTCATCGAAAAATTTGCCCCTCTAACCCCAGATATTGTTAGCCCTGGCTTTGAAGATAATAACGATTATCTCGATCGCCCGATCTCGTTTCAAGTCAGATTTGGCACAGAATTTTACACTGCCCCCCAAGGCTTATCTTCTTTCTTTAAATCTTCTCAACCGATAGTAGTGGCAGACCGAGCTTTTAACGGTAAAAAAATCGCCGAAGCCTATTTAGGCGAAGAAAATGTTTATCGAGTCAAAACCGACCCCGACAACCCCAACCAACAGATTACCTTTTTAAGAGGAGAAAGAAAGCTAATTTCTAAGGTCACGGGAAGGGCTAGAGAATTACCGAGCGATCGCGAATTTATCGCTACAGAAGTTACTCAACAACTATTTAGATCTCCTGAACGGCTTTATCTCAATGAAGTAGAAACTACTTCCGACTATCACTTATTAGATTCGGGAAACATAGACGCAGAAAAAATTACCGCTATTTATCTTTCCCCCCAAGATCCAGATTATTTTACCGCAGGCGATCGACCCATTGCTTTGTATCGCTATAGTTTGCGATTAGTTAGAGAGATGGAAGACTAGGTAGAGCATAGACACCAATAGTAGGAGACAGACGGAAAGGATTGCTAATATGAAATACTTAAATGTTTGCTACGAATAAAGCATCCAAAATAAAATCCCATCCTGTAATTGATGCGATCGTAAATCGAGTCAGTCGATACAAGACTTGAGACAATTTCTCTCTTAAGCGATCGAGATTATCAAACAGTTCCTATTTAACCTGAGTTCGGGTTAAGCTACTGACCGAGCGATCTCTCTAGTTATTAGTTATTAGTTATTAGTTACTAGTTTTTAGTTTAAAGTACTAAAAACAATTAAGTGCAAGACAAGGGGCTGTCCTGTTGGGAAATCCGACAGGTTTATACGTCCCGTTCCACAATCTTACTGTGTCAACAATTGGGTTTTGTATTTCATATAAACTGGTTTATTTCTTCCTGTATAGTCGTTCTAAATAAAAACCATCAGAAAAAGCGTACTATTTCTTATTCTCTGTTGCCTCTTGCCTCGAAACGATAACTTTGAATCGTAAGGAAATTAATTAGAACCACTATAAATATAAATTTTGTCAATTAAACATAAAAGATTTTTATATAAAAACTCATTAAATATTTTGTTAACTTATAAATATAGCAATTAAAGTTAAACGAAATAGATTGAAAAAGATGACGTATTTAATTCAAGATCGCCAACCAAAACTTCTTAATCCCCTACAATTTATTAGACAAAAGCTTGATAGTTGGGAAATAAAAGGGGAACATACAGCACGACGCATTGTTAAATGGATTCCTGCTCAATGTCCCTTTGCGCGGGAAATAAAAGCATTTGGTAAAGTTATTTTTCGTATTCCTGCCTTGTGCAAATTTAATCCGTTGTACGAACAGTTAATAGCATTAAGATTTCGCGCACTTTGTTTTCTCGCCGATCGATGTGGCGAAGATATTACACCTTATTGTTCGTGAGGAATCTGAAGTTGATTGGGTGTACCTCACCAATTTGAGAAACCCTATATGAGTTGTCGTGAGGCTTTGACATCAAGATCTCTAAAAGATTAAAGTAATTTTACTCCACTATTACCCAAGCCTATAATTTCTCGTGACTAAAGATATTGGCAAAACTTTGTTGGCTAAAGTCGATACCATAGTCGAAAGCTGGATTGACTCGATCCGAGATGATATTGATATAGAAAGCTCTAAGGGTCTGGCTTACAAATCGGTGCGTAACAGTATTCCTTTAGTTATTGAAGCGATCGCAACGTTGCTTTCTGAGTCCATAACAGACCGTCCGCAAAAATTACAAGACAACAGTTGGGAACATGGAATTATCAGGGCAGAGCAAGGCTATGATGTAGCTGAAATTGTTCGAGAATATAGTCTGCTGCGCAAGATTATTTTTACTATTTTAGCATCAGATTTACAGGCTAGTTCGGGGGCGGATATACTTCAAGCAGTAGAGTTAATCGATTCAGCGATAGATCGAACGATCGCCTTGTCTTTAGAAAGTTATGTGACAATGCAACTATCCCAACTAGAGCAAATACGCGGTCAGTTATTGCTGAATAATCAAGAATTAACTCGCTTGGTAGCGATGCAAAAAGAAGATATCTCTCATTTAGCTCACGAACTAAAATCTCCCTTGAATTCGATTATGGGTTTTTCGACTCTCTTGCTACAGCAACAGCAAAGAGTAGTTCGAGGAAAAGATACTTCTTTAAATCTACAGTTAACAGAAAAGGTAATTACTAACAGCAAGCAACTGCTGCGGTTAATCAATGATGTTTTAGAAATTTCTCGCTACGACAACGGCAAGATTTCCTTAAATTTACAATCTTGTGATGTGCGATCGCTGATTCAAAGTGTGACAGAAACTCTGGAAATTTCCGCCACTCAAAAAAACTTAAAGATCGTCCATAATAGCGATCGCGCTCCAGAACAAATTCAAACTGACCCTTTAAAACTCCAACAAATCGCTACTAATTTAATTAGCAATGGGATTCGCTATACTGAGTCGGGAACAATCACGGTTAGCTACTTGACTGAAACAGCAAATCGATGGTCGCTAGTAGTTGCCGATACGGGCATTGGCATCTCACCAGAATCTCAAGCTCAGATTTTTGAACCTTATTTTCGAGTCAACGCCAAATCCAGTAAGACACAGAACAGTACGGGTTTGGGACTAGCAATTGTGAATAAGTTAGTCAAGCTACTTCAAGGTCAAATCAATCTAGATTCTAAGTTAGGAGAGGGTTCTACTTTTATTGTCACTTTACCTCTAACAATCTCGGAAAATTAAAAAGGCAGAAGTAACTATACAAACCGCTCACCTTAACAGGGGTAATGCTAAAAACTAATAACTAATAGCTAAGAATAATCATTAGGGATAGACAAACGATTTTAATTATTTTGCAATCTTCTGTAATCTGATTATGATCATTTCCTTAAAAAATCAGACACCTTCAACTCTCTCGGTAAGATCGTAATAAGTATATATATATGCAGCTAAAGCTCACAGAATTAAACTTGATTAAACTTTGGTAGCTTCAATAGAACTTCATTACTATTTGTTTTTGCCAACACTACTTCAATTATTTACTTTTTTGCAATGAATCATCATCAACATCCAGCCCAACAGGGTCTATACGATCCTCGCTTCGAGCATGATGCCTGCGGTGTCGGGTTTATCGTCCACATGAATGGTCAGAAATCTCACCAGCTTGTAGAACAGGCTTTGACGATTTTAACGAATCTCGAACATCGTGGGGCTTGTGGTGCTGAAACCAATACGGGTGATGGGGCTGGGATTTTGATGCAGATACCCCATAAGTTTATGCAGAAGGTGGCTGCCCAGGAAAATATTACTTTGCCAGAAGCAGGGAAGTATGGGGTGGGAATGATTTATGCTTCTCCAGATTCTGTAGTCAGAGAAAAAGGACGAAAAGTATTTGAAGAGGTTGTTGCCGAGGAGGGGCAAAAAGTTCTGGGGTGGCGCGACGTACCCACCAATGACTCGACTTTGGGAAAAACTGCTCAATCGAGCGAACCGTTTATGCAGCAAGTGTTTATCCAACGAGCAGCCGATCTAGATGAATCTGCCTTTGAACGAAAACTGTTCGTGATTCGCAAGCGATCGCATAAAGCAGTGCGTCGAGAAATGGGCGATCGGTTTTGGTATGAATCCAGTGTTTCTTGTCGAACAATTGTCTATAAAGGGATGCTGATGCCGATGCAGGTAGGGGAATATTATCCCGAACTCCACGACCCCGATCTTGAGAGTGCTTTGGCTTTGGTACATTCCCGCTTTAGTACTAACACTTTTCCCAGTTGGGAGCGATCCCACCCCTATCGCTACATTGCCCATAACGGGGAGATCAACACCCTACGAGGGAACATTAACTGGATGCACGCTCGCCAGTCACTACTGGAGTCGGAGCTATTTGGCGATGATATGAAAAAGGTGCAAAACCTAATTAACATCGATGGTAGTGATTCCAGTATTTTTGATAATACTTTAGAACTATTGGTGTTGGCAGGGCGATCGCTACCCCATGCAGTCATGATGATGATCCCCGAACCCTGGACGGCGCACGAATCCATGAGTGACGAACAGAAGGCGTTTTATGAATATCATTCCTGTTTGATGGAACCTTGGGATGGTCCAGCTTCCATCGCCTTTACCGACGGCACAATGGTAGGGGCGGTATTAGACCGCAATGGTTTGCGTCCCTCTCGTTATTACGTGACCAAGGATGACCTGGTAATTATGGCATCAGAAGCAGGAGTCCTAGAAGTTGCCCCAGAAAACGTAGCCTTAAAAGGGCGTTTAGAGCCTGGCAAGATGTTCTTGGTCAATATGGAAGAAGGGCGCATTGTTGCTGATGAAGAAATTAAG
>NZ_JBZNBU010000362.1:0-15178 GCF_058530065.1 Waterburya sp.
AAGATAATCAATTGGTAAGGACCACCGTTGTATAACCACTCATCTAGAGAAGCTGCTTCCCAGATGGGGTAGAAGTGTAGACCGATTGCGTTGGAGCTAGGTACTACTGCACCAGATACGATGTTGTTACCGTAAATTAGAGAACCAGCTACGGGTTCGCGGATTCCGTCGATGTCTACAGGAGGTGCTGCGACAAATGCGATGAGGAAACAAGTGGTTGCTGCAAGAAGTGTAGGGATCATTAAGACACCGAACCAACCGACATAGATGCGGTTTTGAGTGCTTGTAATCCACTGACAGAAGTTCTCCCATGCACCGCGAGTTTCGCGTTGTTGTAGAGTAGTAGTCATGTGTTATATGATTGCGTTATTTATTTTTCAAGGTTCTTAATAGAACTAGACTGGGAAACGGAATAAGAATAATGTGTTTCTTTTGTCTATGAACTTAATATAGCTAAGTATTTGTACTTTATCAAGGTATTTTTCATTTTGTTTCCTGATGTTAAGTATAAGTTAAGTTTATTAATTGTCGGCGATCGCCAGTTACTTATTGGTCTGCTGTAGAACCCAAAAGACAATAGAAATTGTCAAAATAGTAAAAAGAAACTTATCGATTGAAGCGATCGCATCAGTTTATGAACTTATCAGATCGAACATCCAGCATTATTCGTTTAGAAGAAATAGAAAAAATCTATGGTAAGGATAATACAGAAGTCCGCGCCTTAGACAAAGTTGATTTAATTGTTAAATCGGGTGAATATTGTTCGATCATGGGCGCATCTGGTTCGGGTAAATCTACTGTTATGAATATAATTGGCTGTTTGGATCGACCAACTACAGGTAGATATTATCTAGATAATGTTTCTGTAGCAGAACTTACTGACGAACAACTAGCCAAGATTCGCAACCAAAAAATCGGTTTTGTTTTTCAACAGTTTCATTTATTGCCCCAAATAAGCGCGCTAGAAAACGTAATGCTGCCCATGATTTATGCAGGAGTACCTAAGAAAGAAAGACAAGAACGTGCTGCTGCGGCTTTGGATAAAGTAGGCTTGAGCGATCGCTCGTACAGTCGACCCAATCAATTATCTGGAGGACAACAACAAAGAGTTGCGATCGCCAGAGCTATTGTCAATGAGCCATTATTATTATTGGCAGACGAGCCCACTGGTGCGTTAGACTCTCACACAACTAGAGAAGTACTAAGTATATTTCAAGAATTGCATAGTAGCGGTATTACCATAGTAATGGTAACTCACGAGCCAGAAGTAGCCAAACTAACTCAAAGAATTGTCTGGTTTAAAGATGGTCGAATTGTTCATTCCCATCTCACCCCCGAAGAAATGTTAGAAGTGGCAGTTGCTTATTAAATTTTTACAATAAATTAACTTGGGAATTATTGCAGAGAGTCGTAAAGTAGAAGAGGGTAAGATATTAAGCAAAATGTATTTTTGTATACTATTATTAATAGTAAGTGACCTTTTCTTCCTATCTAACTCAAAAGAAGAAAGTAAATACATCTCTCAACCGAATATAAGTGAGAACAGAACAATAAATTAATCTGTACGCTTTAAATGCGTTCCCAAGCAATAATGAATTATTCTCAGCTAGAACCTGGTTACTCTTTACGCTACGATGCCAAAGCGATCGCGTCTCGATATCGGTGGCGACTTTGGCAAGTAATCTGGCGTTCGTTCGCCGTTATCTGGTTATTTGGTAATTTTGTACTTCATTTGTTATGGGATAAATGGACGAATCGCGAAGCAATAAATCAAACAAAACGAGCTAGAGAATTACGAAAAATTTTAACTGCTCTCGGTCCTACTTATATCAAGGTCGGGCAAGCTCTTTCCACTAGACCCGATTTAATTCGTAAAGATTTTTTAGATGAACTAATCAAATTACAGGATCGACTTCCAGCTTTTGACAATCGTATCGCCTTTGAAATTATTGAATCCGATTTAGGGCGTTCTATTGACGAAGTATATCGAGAATTTTCTCCCAACCCCATTGCAGCAGCAAGTCTCGGTCAAGTATACAAAGCCAAGCTTTATAATGGGGAAGAAGTAGCAGTAAAAGTACAGCGTCCCAATTTACGCCCTAGATTGAGTTTAGATCTTTATTTAATGAGATGCATAGCTGCTTGGGTAGAACCTTGGTTGCCTTTGAATTTAGGTCACGATTTGACCCTAATTGTTGATGAATTTGGCATTAAGTTATTTGAAGAAATCGATTATATCAATGAAGCTAAGAATGCAGCTAAATTTGCCGATAATTTTGCAGGAGATCCTGAAGTAAAAGTACCTGTAATTTACAATGAATACAGTAATAGTCGCGTTCTAACTTTAGAATGGATTGATGGTATTAAGCTTACAGATCTAGAAAAATTATCAGCAGCTGGTTTAGATGCTGATAATCTAATTAGAATAGGAGTTACTTCTGGCTTACGCCAGCTTCTCGAATATGGGTTTTTTCATGCCGATCCCCATCCAGGAAACTTATTTGCTACTTTAGATGGACGCATGGCATATATTGACTTTGGCATGATGGATCAATTAAGCGAGTCAATGAAAGAAACCCTTGCCAGTGCAGTAGTAGAACTAATTAATAGAGACTACCAAGGGCTGGCAGAAGACTTTGTTAATCTGGGGTTTTTAACTCCCGATACAGATATTCAGCCCATCGTTCCAGCTTTAGAAATAGTTTTGGGCAATGCGATTGGCGAAAGTGTTGGTGATTTTAACTTCAAGACCATCACCGATGAGTTTTCTAGCTTAATGTACGAATATCCTTTTCGTTTGCCTGCAAAATTCGCTCTCATTATTCGCTCTTTAATCACCCAAGAAGGATTGGCTCTTAGTTTAAATCCTGATTTTAAAATTGTAGAGGTATCATATCCTTACGTATCCCAACGATTGCTTACAGGAGAATCTCCCCAACTCAGAAGAAGGCTACTTGATGTTTTAATTCGAGATGGTAAATTCCAATGGGAAAGACTGGAAAACATGATTAAAATTGCCAGTTCAGATGATAGCTTCGACCTACTACCTACTGCCCGATTAGGAATACAATATATTCTTTCTGAAGAAGGTAAATATTTACGCCAGCAACTGCTGATAGCTCTTACAGAAGGCGATCGCTTGCACACCGATGAAGTACAAAGACTTTGGAGTTTAGTACAAGACGATATCAAACCACAAAAGATTTTCGACCTAGCTTTTAGTACTTTTCGCCAATTTTCTGTCGATCGTGTAGCTGCAATTATTCCTTCTGAAGCCAGTTCGAGATAAAGTAGTAAGGCATTTGTCCTTAACTAAAATTCATTGATTTCTATGTACTATTTACCCCAACCACCTTTTTTAATTCCTCTTGTTGGCTTTTTCATTGCTTTTACCTGTGGCACCGCTTTTTGGAACATGACGGAACAAAAACTACGGGATTCTTATAAAAAGCCTCGCCAATCAACGTCCTTCAAAATTGACAGATTGGCAGATCCTGCCTTGGCTTTTTGTTATTGGATGACTGGTTTGGGAGTATGGGTTTTCTTGGGGGGTGGTTTCCAAACTTTTGGTTTTGGTACTATCCCATCCTATGGTATTGCTTTACTAATTACCATGTTTACATCTGGATTAGTTTGGGATCAGATTAATGATGTCTTGTTAAAGTTGAAAGAAGGGGGTTCGGAAGCTTTAAAGTTAGAAGATATTACATAGCTATAACTAGTTGCGAACATAGTCAGAACTTATTCTAATTAGCCTACTCTTGTCGCCAAATCCATAGAATGTAAAAATAAGGAGAGTTATTAAAAAACAATAAGAGTAATCAATAACTAGTAACTTAATCCACAATTTTATCAAATATAAGTTCAGGAGAAAATCCTAATGGCTGAAGGAAACACCACTAATAGCACTCAAGCAAAAGATACAAAAGCCAAAGCTACAGCTACTAAAAGTCAAACTGAGACCAAGGCTAAAACCATACCCACAAAAGAAGATAAGTCTTTGGCTTTATCCGTACAACCCAATACTTTGCTTCCTCAAAATAGACCTATTGAACCCAGTAGCTTAGAAATAGTAAATACCTATAGCTCTGTTGGTTCTAATCGCCCTGTAGTGAAAGGAACTGTTCAATTTAATAGTTCTATTGTGGTTTCTGGCAATCGTCCCATTGCAGCCAGCACTTTAAAAATTAGCGATTCTTATGTAGTAATGGGCAATCGTCCTGTTGCATCCAACGAATCAGATGAAACTGCTGCTCTTATGGGATATTTAGACTAGAGATTGCCAGATTTTTAGTGCGCAAAGAGATGGCAATGATATGCCAACTTTTATCTAGTCTCAGATTGGTTGAGCTTGTTAACCTATTAAGGTAGCTATAAGCTATGTGCTTATAGCTTTAGTTTTCTTAGTTATTTACTTCAATTTTAATCAAAGAAATTTAATCTAAGTAAGCATCAATCGTGCTAAATTCGGGTTTTTAGATGCAGCACTATATAGTACAGAAAATCTCGAACAAATGAAGTCTCTACGTTGGTTATCAAGAGTTCCTGCTACAATCAAACAAACTCAGGAATTACTAGCCTTAGATAAAAGCATTTTCCAAGATAGCGAAATTCGGGGATATAGTCTTGCTGAGGTCTGTAGTTACTATGGCAAAATCAAACAACGTTGGTTAATTGTCGAAAGTGAAGCTCGTAAGTTGTCTGACCTCAAACAGTTAGAGAAACGACTTAGTAAACATTTAGCCTCGGCTCAATCGAGCCTCAAACAACTATCACAACAACAATTCGCCTGTGAAGCAGATGCAATGGGCGCAGCCCATCGCTTCAAAGCTAAATTAGCTTTTTACCGATTTGATTCTCTTCAAATTATTCAAGAATCTAGCTATAACAAAGCTGGTAGACCTCGTAAATCTCAATCTCCAACTGAAATCTACTATCGTATCAACGCTGATTTAATTCTCGACCAAGCTGCTGTTGATGTCGAACAATCTAAAGCTAGAAGATTTATTTTGGCAACTAATATTTTGGATTCTACTGTACTTTCTAATTCCTCTGTTTTAAAAGAATATGTGGATTTTTCAATGTTTTATGTCCGTTCATCTAATTACTTTTGCAGGAATTAAGCAAATTAGCAATATCACCAGTGAGCGAAGTCATATTCTCCAGTTTTTTAGCTCTTATTGCCGTCAATATTATTTACTTTGTTAGTTTAACTGCGGAATATCGGGTTAAACTTTCTATTTCTGCAAATTAAAAACTACCCTATTGTCTTTAGAAGTAGAGTAGTTTATTTGTATCCAATTTATTTTAACAGGGTTAGTCTTCAGCAAAAATATAACGACGCAATTCACTGGGACTAGGTTCGGGACTGCTCTCCGCAAATTTAACTGCTTCTTCAACCAAAACTTGAATTTTTTGGTCGATTTCCTTCAATTCAGTAGCAGTAGCTAAATCACGCTCGGTCATGTAACCAGCAAATCTCTTAATTGGATCTCTTTGACCCCAAAATTCTTTTTCTTCAGGAGCGCGCAATTCATCAGGATCGGCAAGAGAATGCCCTCTAAAACGATAAGTTAAAGCTTCAATTAAAGTAGGGCCTTCTCCAGCACGAGCGCGAGCTACGGCTTCTTTGGCTATAGTGTTGACTGCCAAAACATCCATGCCATCGACTTCATAACCTGCCATATTGAAAACGCTAGCTTTTTTATAAATTTCAGGCTGAGAGGTGGCGCGATCGTGAGCCATCCCAATTGCCCATTTATTATTTTCAACTACATAAATTATTGGTAATTTCCAAAGCGCGGCCATATTAAGACATTCAAAAAACTGACCATTGTTACTCGCTCCATCGCCAAAAAAGCAAACTGCAACGCTATCAGAACTATCATCGCCCATAGCTTCACGACGATATTTACTCTGAAAAGCTGCACCAGTAGCTACGGGAATCCCTTCCGCTACAAAAGCATAACCACCCAGCAAACCATGTTCGGCAGAGAACATATGCATCGAACCACCGCGACCTTTGCTACATCCAGTTTCTTTCCCAAATAACTCTGCCATTACCTGCTTAGCGGGGACTCCAGCACTTAAAGCATGAACGTGATCTCGATAAGTGCTACAGACATAATCACCTTTGGGGCGTAGAGCTTTGATGATGCCAGAAGAAACTGCTTCTTGACCGTTATAAAGGTGGACAAAACCAAACATTTTGCCTCGATAATACATTTCAGCACACTTATCCTCAAATAAGCGTCCTAAAACCATATCTTCGTACAGAGTTAGTCCTTCTTCCCTTGTAATTTTGGCAGAAGCAGTATCAAATTTGGGTAAGATTCTTTCAGCACACATAAAGTAGTTTTTAAATAAAGGCGCAGATTTCTATTGAATCATAAAAATCAGGCAGACGAAAGAGATGGCATCAAAGAACGATCAAAAAAACCAAAAATAACGGTAAGATCGCCAACAACGTTTTATTCAGCCCCTTTATCAATACGGAATCTTTCCACAGAAGATAGAAGACCGCGGGCAATACCTACTAGATTTTGTAGCGCGCCTCCAACTCTTTGAGATTCTTGAGATGTAGCTTGGGCAGTCAATTCTACCGATTGCATTACCTGAGCCACCGCACGAGAATTTTCTCTTTGTTCGACTGTATCTGCGGTAATAGAACGGACTAAAGTATCAATGCGATTGGATACCTGAATAATATCTTCTAGAGCAGTTTTTGCTTGTTCCGCTCTTTCGGTTACGTCAATTACCTCCTGAATACCTTCTTCCATTGCTGTCATTACAGATCCAGTTTCACTTTGAATTTGTAATACTATTTGCTCGATTTCTTTAAGAGATTTACCAGATCTATCAGCTAATTGTCTGACCTCATCAGCAACCACCGCAAAACCTCGACCAGCTTCTCCTGCTTTGGCTGCTTGAATAGAAGCATTAAGAGCTAGTTGGTTAGTTCTTTCTGCAATTTGCGAGATCAATAGAACAATTTTGGATATTTCTTGGGATGCTTCGGCTAAACGTTTTACCTTGCGGGCAGTTTCTGAAACTGTTTCTCTAATTTGAAAAATTCCCGATACAGTACGTTCTACTGCTTTACCTCCTTTCAGTGCAGTTACCGAAGACGAGCGAGCCACTTCTTCTGCTTCGCGAGCGTTTTCTGCTACCCGTTCGATGGATTCGGTCATCATTTGAACCGAATTTAGAGTAACAGCTAGTTCTTCTGCCATCCGCAATGCTTCGCTAGATTGATTGCGAGCAAACAATTCGCTATCGGTAGAACCTTTGTTTACTTGCTCGGCGGCTTCTTTTACCTGACGGACAATTTCTCGTAGACTTTGGATAGTTAAGTTAAAGGCATCAGCGACCGCGCCCAATACGTCGGCAGTTACCGTAGCCTGTACGGTTAAATCTCCTCTAGCTGCACCTTCTACGTCGTCTAGGAGACGAATTACCTGACGTTGTAAATCTTCTTTTGCTTGTTCGGTTTCTTCCGCTCTTCTTTGAGCTTCTTGAGTAGTGGTTAAAATAACCCTAGTCATGCGATTGAAGCCAGTAGACAACTGTCCGAATTCATCTTGAGCATAAACAGTAGCTTTGGCATTGAGATTGCCTTGATAAACATCGTCAAATTGAGTTTGTAGATCTTGACTGGCTTTTGCTATGTGCTTGGCAGTAATGTTGCCAATCGCTGCTGCCGTACCAAAACTAGTAACTCCTGCTACTAAGGAAACTACTAGAGAAGCAATAATATTTTCTTGCAATTCTCGATCGGTTTTTTCCAAGACTACCGCAGACCCGATAATTCCAATACCCAATACAGCGATCGCAGATATTAATCCCGTCGCTCCTGCTGTAATCAATTGTTTTTTGGGTATGGTCGCGTTAATAAAGCCTGACAAAATACCATGACTGACTTCAACTTGTACCTCTTCTTGTGGAGCAAAAGATGTAGTGGCATTAGAATTTGCTTCGCTCATAGGTATCTCATCGGAACTGACAAAATCCGAATCTGCACCAAGATCGCTAGATACACTCGAACTAATATTGCTAGGCTCTTCAGCAACATTAAACAAACCAGTATCGGGCAGCCCTTGTTCTAATTCTTCTAGATCGAAAAAGCTACTATCAATTTCATCAAATTCTAATTCATCTTGATAATCTAAGCCTTCACTTTCTGGAACATCATCTAATTCTGTCCTTCCAGCATAATCGCTTTCCCCCTGCATAGAAAAAGGCTCGGTTAAAACCGTATCGATTTCTAACTCCGAACTATCATCATAATCATTGGTATAGTCATTTTGACTGACGGCGAAATCTTCTTCAGTATAATCGGGAAGATCGCTATCATCGTCCGAATCGACCATAAAAGTAGAACTAGTATGAATATGAGAGCGATCGCGAGTGGCAGAGGATAAATGTTCTGATTCTAAAGATGGGTTATCGTCAAAATTAGCGAAAGGATCTAAAGATTGACTATCATCATTTTCGGCTAAATTATCTTCATACTCGGATATTTCAGGGGCAAATGGGTTAAAATCTTCTTCCGCTTTCAAATCTTCTATTGATTCATTAGATTCAGAAGCATAATCTCCATCGAAATCAAAGTCCTCACTATCTAATTCTGCTGCTAATTCTGCATCGGGGAAATCAATACCAATAGAATCTTCTACTTCTTCAATATCTTCTCCTTCACCGAACACCTGAGTCAATTCAAAATTGCCCTCATCAAAGTTTAAATTTGAATCTTCTGATTGTTGCTCTAATTGTTCCAATTGTTCTAGACCACTACGAGCAAAATCGACTAAATCTTGCTCTTCATTTAGTTCTAAGACAGTTTCATATTCTTGTCTTGCTAGTTCGTAGTTTTGAAATCCATAACAATAGATATGACCCCGCAGCAACAAGACATTTGAATTTTTGGGATATTCTTCAGCTAGACGATCGATTATTTCTGCTGCCCGAGCAAAGTCACTTTCTAAATAAGCCTTTTCTGCTTGTCCGTATTCTTGTGAATAATTAGTTCCTGATGCCATGTGCTTTTTGCCAAATTAATCTAAGTTGTTGATGCTTGTGCTGACGAGTGATAGTTTCTATAAGTTTTGACTGGGGAAATGGCTGCAAATTTATATAAGAAATGAGAAAATCAAAAAAATACAATTTTTTTGTATATTGCTTAGTAAGTATAGTTTCTAACTTATGTGTAAGTAATAACTCACAACTTTAATATTGCTAATATTGCTCAGGTTACCCATCGTGCAGACCGCAAAATTTTTGCAGGATCTAACAAATTGACAATTAAACTTTCTTCTGGTTCGGGTTGCCATTGTGCCTGAACAAAAGGAGCCATCGCACCTGATGGAGGATGAGAAATAGTTAATTGCTCGACATCCAGCCAATCCATATCGCCAATACTATTAATTGCTAAACCTAAGATTTGTTCTTGTTCCTCAATCGCAATTACAGGAATAGTAGGACGATCTGTTTTTAAGGGAACTTCATCTCCCAAAAACTGACCTAAATCTGCCACCCAAATTACTTTACCTCGTAAGTTTATTGTTCCCAATAGTAGAGGCGAAGCATTAGGAATCGGTGCGATTTGGTCGGGAGTCTGCTGCATTACTTCGGCAATACCAGTAGCTGGAAAAGCGCACGCTTCTCCTGACGGTAAATAAAAACGAAGATGCAGTTCGCCTTCTGGATTCTCTAGTGGCTGTATGTCTAAAGATAGATCTAGACTATTCTCGCCAAATAATTCCGAATCACTAATCATAGGATTTTTTTTATGTATGTAATTCCCTGACTTTAATGAAAATCAATTAAAATATCAATTCGATCTTAGGCTCGAAGCAATTGTTTGACCGTACCAATCAACTCTACTGGCTGAAAAGGTTTGGCAATATAAGCATCTGCACCTTGTTTCATTCCCCAATAGCGATCAAATTCTTCTCCTTTAGAAGAACACATAACTACTGGAACATTTTGAGTTTTGGGATCTGATTTCAAACGACGGCACAATTCATATCCATTCATTCTGGGCATAACAATGTCCATAACCACAATATCAGGATTGAATGATTCCAAATGTTCTAGGGCTTCTACGCCGTCACAAGCAACAGTCACTTTCAGACCGCTACCCTTGAGAAGGTCAGAAATCATTTGTCTTTGTGCCAAACTGTCTTCTACGATTAGAACTTTGCTCATAACACACTATTTATGAAAAGTCATACTTTAAATTTAAGTCTACTTGGCAATCCATTAATCTTTAAGTTTTGCTGTAAAAATTAAACCTCCTACTTAACTCAATTGGTTACTTGATAATTGGTTAATAATTGAAATTGTTAGCCTGAATTTTGTAACCAAATGTCAAACATCTATAATTCATAGATACTTCAAAGATTAGCTGAAATTTAACAGTACTTCGGTATTCACTTATATATAGGAGAATAGTAACGAGTCAAACTTTTTTTCGATTAAAGTTCAATTTATTAATATTTTCCTTCCTTAATTCAAGAGCATCCTTAAATACAGTTATTTCCTAACCTCTCCGCTTCAGAATATACTCTACTTTTTAATCAATCGCCACGTCATAATCAACATAAAACCCTAGGATATTTTATCTTCCTAAAACCCTGGCAACTAATTCTAATGCTGGTTATGCTAGTGATATTAATAATTCAATATAATTAGTGATGTCGTAAATCCAAATTCAATTTAATCTAGATATTTTAATAAAATCGACAGTAAACTAGAAAAACTTCATTTTTCTAGGTCAAAGCACGAGAAAAATCAAGAGGACGGCGCATAGTGCTATATCTGGCAGAAATACAAAAACAAAGTAAAGGTTTCATGGGCGGGGTGGAAACAAAATTAAAGCTCGTAGCCTGTCAGCGAAACGACCAAAGTTGGAGTCTTGTTAGTAACGAATCGATTACCACCGATCGCGCCAGCGATTTTGGCGATGGAGCTTTAGTTATTTTGAACTTAGGGGTCAATCGTCAAGTTCAAGGAGACATAGAATCAGCCTCCCCAAAAATTGTTGGTATATTAAAAAATTTCTCTCGTCTTTTAGAAAAGACTAAAAATCAGGAACAAGAAATAGCTCAATGGAAAGAATCTTTGACCATTCAAAGTGAAGAGTTAAGCCGCCAAAAAATTGAGATGGAAACTCGTTTGGAACAAGTCGAAGAAATGGAAGAAGAATTCAAACAATTCGAGCAACAAAAAGCAGAAATTGCTAGTGCTAAAGCTGAAGCAGAGACAATCAAAGCAGAATTTGAGACTAAAAGTGTCGAGCTTCAAGGAGCATGGGAACAGTTACGAGGACAACAACAAAGTCTAGAGGAACAATTAAAAGAAGGAAGAATTTTAGATGAATCTCAAGCTAACACTATTCAACAAAATTTGCTCGTCTTAGCAGATCTTAGTAGTTTAGGAACTTCCTTATCAAGCAGGCTCAAATCAACTGCTGAAACTATTAAACAGCAGCAAGATTCTCTTCAACCTTATTGGCAAAGTTTAAGAGAAAATTCCGATAATATTCATAGCAAACGTCAAGAGCTAGACAGTAAGACAGTAGAGCTTGCTAAACTCAAAGAAGAGTTGGAATCTTCAATTCAAGATATATTTGAAACAGAACATCAACTTAAAGCCGAACAGAAGTCTTTGGAAGTAAAACAAGAATTAGAGATTTTTTTACAACAACAGTCTCAAGAACAAGAGATGATGTTGCAAATGCTTTCTGGTTCTCAATCTGATTTTGCTGGAGTTCCTAAAATAGAGCTTCAAGAATTAGAAAATATGCCTTTACCCAATCTTGAAAGTATTGTTGAAAATCTGAAAAAGGATTTGGAAAAGGTAGCTAGATTTGTTAACGATCAAGAAGAAGAATTGGGTTGGCAATGTAAGGCTGTAGAAGAACTAGAAGCTAAAATCGAAGCTGCTGGAGAGTTTGAACGTTTTACCCTAGAACAGGAATTGGCTGATGAATTAGAAGCCAAAAAAATGCTCGATCAAACATTGGTCGGTCAGCGTCGTTCTTTAAAAGAAAGACATCAAGTTCTCTTGCAACATTCCAGAGTCTTAAAACGTCGTCAGGGAGTAATTGACTTTGATTTTGATTCTGAAATTCAAGATATAGATTTAAGCTCTATTAAGAAAGGATTATTAGAGCAACATCAAAAACTTCAAAAACAACAGCAAGAACTAGCATCGGACATAGCTCAATTAAAACAAAATATTCAAGAGCTGAATCAGAATATAGAACAACAGAAAGCTAGAAAAAGCAATCGAGAATCTGATATTATCCAATTGGAAGAAGAGTGGAATAAAAGTAATTTGATTGTAGTCAAAATTCAATCTGAAATTGATTTTTATGAGGGACAATTACAGCCTTTACAAGATACTTTAGATGAAATTAGTCAAAAGGTTGAAGAAATTGAGAATTCAGTTATAAACTGTTTGAAAAATAATCCAGATAACGCAGTTGAAGAAATTAAAAGTATTGTTAGAGAGTTAACAGCAAAATAATTCATTAAAGGAGCAAAGTTATAAATTAGTTTAAAATACTTAAATTAATTGCCGATTTTTTTAAAAAGCTATATCGCCAACCCATTGGAAGTAGTTAGTATTTCAGATATTGCAAGTTGAATGTAATATTATTTTTAGATAATAAAAAAATTAGATTGCAATTGCTTCTGTATCCTTAATAATAAATTGACTATTTCTTAGCTTTTTATGAATCTTCCCACCTGGATTACATTATCTCGACTTTTAGGACTACCGTTTATACTTTATCTTTTAAACAATCCCACAACAGATAGTCGCTGGATCTGTGTAGTAATTTTTGTAGTAGCAGCAGGAACAGATTGGGTAGATGGCTATCTAGCTCGCAAACTAGATCTAGTCACAGAATTAGGTAAATTTCTCGATCCATTGGTAGATAAATTATTAGTTTTAGGTTCTCTACTGGCTTTAATCGAATTGCATTTAGTCCCTGCTTGGGGAGTATTTCTAATTTTGGCGCGAGAAATAGCGATCGCTGGCTGGCGAGTAAATCCCAAGCTAACAGGAAATAATACAATTTCAGGTGCAAATATTTGGGGAAAACTCAAGACAGTGGTGCAAATTGTGGCGATCGCTTTTTTGATTGCGCCTTTAAATTCTCAGTGGGATAAGCCAACCATTGTTTTGTTTTGGCTAGCAGTAGCTTTAAGTTTAATTTCTGGGCTAATTTATATTTTGCCTAATATCGCTTCATCTAAAGAAAAGTCGATCTCAGAAGCATCTCTTCCCGATGCTAAATAATCGTTTTGGAAAGAATCTTTTAAACCCGATACTAAATCGTATTGGGGTTGCCAATTAAGTTCGGTTTTAGCGCGGTGAATGTCAGCAAAAAAGTGCTGTTGGCGGATGGGAAAAGCTTTACGCTTGCCAAAATCATATCGATCGGGATCGTAATGGATAAGTTTTATTTCTTCAGAAGACTTGCCGACAGCCGAACCACAAGCATAAGCTAAACCATCAAAAGTAACATAGCGATCGCCTGAAATATTATATATTTTGCCAATTGCTGTCTCATTACCCAATACTGCTGCCATGGCTGCTGTTAAATCTTTGATATGACCGAATTGAGTAATAAATCTACCATTACCAGGAATTGGTAGGGGACGATTTCTGACCAGGCGATCGAAAAACCAAGCTTCTAGATCGTTATAGTTTTGAGGACCATAGATATATACTGGGCGAATCGAAGTCCAAGGAATACCCGAATCTTTAAGATAAGCCTCAGTTTGATGTTTGCCTTTGTGACGGCTTTTGGGGTCTACTGGGTCGCCCTCGATATGGGGCATTTGAAAAGATTTGAGATATACTCCAGCCGAACTTACATAGACAAAATGTTTGATTTTATCTTTAAATATCTCTACTAAAGGTTGAGTATCGCTCAATTCGCGACCATTGTTATCAAAAATCGCGTCAAAGTTTTCCCCTGACAGTTTAGCTTTTAATTGCTCGGCATCCTTGCGATCGCCTGTTATTTGCTTTACTCCCTCTACTGGGACGGGGTGATTGCCGCGATTGAATAAAACTATTTCGTGTCCTTGCTCTACTAAAAGCTTTGTTAAATAGACTCCAATAAATCGAGTCCCACCCATGATTAAAATTCTCATTACCAAACCTTCAGTTTATTTGTTATTAAGTTTTAACTTACAGCATTTTGCAATACCGACTGTTAAATATATCGTTATCGCAAAGTATTTTTGTACTAGTTATTAGTCTTTAGTTGTTAGTTGTTAGTTGTTAGTTGTTAAGGCGATCGCTTGTTCTTAAATCCATTCATTTATTATTGCGATCGCATTATCCAAAGTAATTGCTTATAAATATATCGATATTTATAAATATATTTGTACTAGTAATTAGCGGGATCGCTTTTCTTAAATCTATCCATTCACGCATTGCGATCGCTTTTTTAGTTAGATCCATTCATTTAGTAAGTAAATTCAATTACATAAAAAGTTTTCACCTACTACCTACTACTCACTACCTAATATTTACGTATTTATTCTATTTACAAAAAAAACAATAAACCCCATCAAACAACTATTAATTAGTAAATTCTTTTAAGTAGAAAAACGGCATCAAATAATTATTCCATAAAGATAATAAATGCCAGAGTAATTTACTTTACTTAAAATTAATAATACACCTTGACATTATCCCCCTAGTTAATGTTATCAATGATACAGGTATAAATTAAAGCATTGAAAGGGCGAATTGTTTCGTCAGATTGAATCAGTATTTATTGCTTTTCTAGTTAACTATTGGCTTTTCTTTGTCAGTGTTAGCAAAATATATCTTGTTAGTTTTTATTTGACTATTAGGCGTGCTTATTATGCTTTTAAAGCAATATATTTGCACGGCGATCGGTGTAATTATTAAATTACCGATAAGATTGTCACGACCATTAATCAAATTCAAAAGTTGTTGAAGCGATCGAGAATTAGTCATAATTTACTTCAACGATAAACTAGGAGACTTTAAAAGTGATTCAACAACTACTAACAATTTCCATGTTTCCCTTACTAATAGCTTCGACTCAACCAAAATTAACTGACTTAGATATTAAAAATAATCGAGAACACTATGAAGTTATTGGAGCAACTACAGGAAAAAAAAT
>NZ_JBZNBU010000363.1:0-3573 GCF_058530065.1 Waterburya sp.
AGTAAATATTAAAAACTTATGAATAAAACTATCGATAGTAGTTGACTAAAGATAAATTAGCTTAACTTGTCACCAATGATGTTTGGTCAACCATGCTTGAAACTCGTTAAACCATTGATTCTCTAAAGTATTTTCAGCAAATAAATTATCTTTAATTTTTACTGTTTCTAATACTCGGCTCAGTACGACGCGAGCTTCACTAACGCCTGTTTGCGATCTTCGTAATTCTACTTCTCTTTGGAGATTGAGATCGCCTGGATTGGGTAGAGTTTTTTCTGGTATTATGCCTAAATTGTTTAGTCGATGAAGAATCAATTCTTTACGTTCGAGATTACTTAATTTAGATAATTCTTGGGGGTAAATTGCCTTACCTAAATAATAATCTTGATGGGTATAGCCGTAAGGGAAATTTAAAGGCGATGATAGTGGTTCGACGGGCAAACCACCAGCAAACTTGACTGGAATAATTGGTATGTTTAAATTGATGGCAAAGTCAATAAATACCGCACTCATATCTTTAATTATTTCGCGACAGCTAAGGGAACGAGTACCTGCAACGTGAACTAACAAAGAATCACCTCGATCGCGAATTTTTTGCTCGATTTCATTTAACAAATCGAACATAGAAGAGCGATTTTGGCGATCAAAATAGAAATTAAATTCAATGTCTTTTACTTGAGGATAAGCGGATAGTTGTTGGTGTAATTCTCCCATCCAACTCGATTTATGTTCGATTTTAGCCACTGCATTAATAAAATTATTGGTTAATGCCGAAATTGTATAAATGAATAAATTGGATTCGATCGCCACTTGATGGTTGGCTAAATAGAGTCTCGGCTGTTGTTTTAAAGCTTTAAACTCCACAGGATCTTCCATGATAATTTGACCCACAAAGCGATCGTACAAACCTTGATATAGAGCTTCGGCAATAGGGTGTTCTATTCCTAGCTGTTTGCGCCAAAAATTTATTAATAAATCTTTGTTTATTCGTTTATTTTGTTGGAAAATTAATCTTTTATGTGCTGGAATAAATAAGCTATTAAGCTGTTTGTTAATTGTTACTTTAGCACCTGATACACGAATATAAATATTGCCTAATTTATCGCAAAAAACTAGATCTGCCGATAACTGGATCGCACTTCTATATCGCACCTTTAGAAAAATATAAAAAGTTTCTCCTGTAGGTATATTTTGATAATATTCCCCAGATTGACAAGCACAAGGTAAACTAGCTGCATCATCTAAATATCTCACCAATACTAAGATGGCTTGAAATTGAATATCTGCTGCGATCGCCTGAAAATTGGGACTATAGAATTGTCCTAATTCTTGATTTTCAACTTTGAGTAGTTTGCATTCTAGAATTAGCTGATTATCATCAATCTTTAATATTTTTTGGATGCCCTGAAATCTCTCTCCATGAAATAGAGTGTCATTTTCATAAGGAGATAAATTAATATTTGATTCTTCTTGAATACTCTCTAAATTATTAGAGGTTGGAGGCAATATTTTTTCTTTGATTAATTTAAGTTCTATCTGGTAGTTATAGCGAGTTGCTGAACCAGCTTTACTCCAAATTAAAGCCGAAAGTTCCAGATTATTATTTTTTTTATTAATTTCTTGAAAATCTAAAATATATTCATCTGCCAAAGATTCATCAAAAACAATTCCTTTTAACACCTTAAAATTTTGGTAAGAAAAAAACTTATATCCTGGATAAAGTTTCTCTGCTGCATCCACAAACCAAGCGATCGCAAAAGTAGCTGGTAACACGACATTATTGCCAATAATGTGGTCGTTTAAAATCGGATTGTCGGCTAAATTTAGCTTGCGCCGAAGACGATAGGACTTTAAATCTGCCGACAGGGAAGTAGTGGGATTTACTAGAGAACCACCAACTAAAATTTGTCCTGTTGCAGAATGTTTTCGAGTTATCCCATCAACAAATATTTTAGTCCCGACATCCACAGGAATCACTGTCACGCCTCGTCGATCGAACATTTCCTTTAGTTGTGGCGTTACCATACCACTGTCCCAAGGTCCCCAATTAAAAGAAACAACATTACAACGAGAATATTGACTCTTAAATTGATAAGCAAACTTGTTTAAAATTTCATTGGCGATCGCATAATCAGCCTGTCCGATATTACCATAAAATCCCGCAGCAGAAGAGAAGAGTATTAAATGCTTAAGTTGTTGGAGATCGACACAATTTAATAAGTTATTTAATCCCGTGATTTTAGTTGTATAAACTCATTCGAGATCTGCTTCTGTTTTATGTTCGATTAGTTTATCTGCCAGGACTCCCGCACCGTGAATGATTCCCGTTATTTGTCCTATTTCTTGAGTAATTGAAGTAAGTTTTTGCTTTAAATTACTATTAGTTAAATCCGCACTTAAATATACTGCCGTCGAACCATTTTGTTCTATCGCCTGTATGGTTTGAGCGATTTCTCTGCTAGCTAAAATACCTCTGACTAACCGATCTATTTCTTTGGGGGTGGGTTTTATTCCTCGCTCGCGTAAAACTGTAAATGCTTGTTGTTTTAATTCCGTTTCCTCAGCGTAACCATTAGCCCAATCTGGTTCTGGATTGAGTTGCGATCGCCCTAATAAAATAAACTTGCATCGATAGTGTTGACTGAGTTTGACGACACATTTGGCAGTAATCCCCTTACCCCCACCACTGACCAAAAACACCATATTAGGATCTATATCTGCCCTAACTAATTCTTGGGGATAATCTTCTCCTGCTAAAGTTATCCTACCCTGGGGCGATATTCCCACTTCCCTTAACAAAAGATTGGCATCAAAAAGTTCGGCAACGACTGCTTTTACTGCTGCTGTCGTATCCAGTTGAGGACTCAGATCGATATGACGGCAAAATACCGATTGCCATTCCCAATTCAAGGTTTTAGTTAGACCAGATAAACCCGCGATAATTGGTTCGAGATTATCCTTCCCCAGTCCCAACTTGCCATCTAGTTGAGATATGGTCACAAACCAACTGCGCCCTGTTTCGGCTGTTTTATTTAGGGAGGGTTTGAGATGTTTTGCCAGCAGAAACACCGTCTTGACAATAGCCTTAGCTGCAACTGGAGTTATTTTGGCAGGACTCAAATGAATCAAAGCGGCAATTTCTCCAAATCTGGCTATGACTTCCTTTAGCTGTTGCTGGAGATGTTCTTCCCCAGTGTCTAACAAGGTTAACGACTCTAGATCCGATTTGGTCGATCTTTCTCTCGCCACAATAGATTCGGGAAAATTAACCACAATAACTTTCCATCCCAATGCAGTGAGAGACTTTGCTAGGGCGACTGTAACCTCAGTACCATCGTTAGTTAGCAAACATACTTGTCCTGTCCTCCATTCACAGTCTAAAAAATCGCTGGGAGGCAAGGATTTTAACCCCACAATTCCCCGTTGGATGTTATCTGGTATTGATAACTGGGCAACCGATGGCTTATCTATAGAGTTTTTTTTTCAGTCGTAGGGGCGTTTCGCGAAACGCCCCTACGACTGTCTTCTATCACGCGATCGATAATCTGTCCTAAAGTTCGCAACTGTGCCAAC
>NZ_JBZNBU010000364.1:0-7197 GCF_058530065.1 Waterburya sp.
CGAGCGAGTAGTGGGTTTCAAACGAGACGATCCTGTGTATGCGGATTTAGCTTTTAGTTTGCCGACAGAATCTTACGCCAGATCTTCAAGGGAGAGTAACTGTCAAGGTTTAGTAGGAATTGGTGCGATGTCTTACTTCAATCCTAGATCTTCTTGGCCCGAAAAGGACGAAACTATCTATCAGGGATATCTCCACAAACTAGCTGACTTTGCTGTTTGGCTGACAGAACAAAATTATGCTCTGGCTTTATTTCCTGGTCAAACTTCCCATGACAAGTTAGCTATTGAAGATTTCCAACAACTATTACAACAAAAAGGAGTTGCCGAAGCATTAATTATCGAGCGATCGCTCCTAACTGTCGATGAGTTGATGAGTCAGTTAATCGATTTAGATCTGGCGATCGCATCTCGCTTTCACGGAGTTTTATTATCTCTACTGTTAAATAAACCTACCTTGGCACTTTCCTACCATCCCAAGATCGAGATGTTGATGGCAGATACGGGATTAGATGAATACTGTCTCCAGATTGATGACTTCGAGGTTGAGGTGATGAAAGATAAGTTTAAAGCGATCGCCAATAATCGGGAAAGCATTGAAGGGCAACTGCAACATAAAACCAAAATATATCAATCTTCTTTAGCAAAACAGTATGAATATATATTCAATAACTTTTGATAGCTCGCAAGTTGGCTCGAAGATGCACCAATTAATCTCGGATCTTTATCCTATCTGTCGCAGCATTACAGGAGATGGGGTGAGAAAGACTTTATATTTATTAAAGCAACATCTTCCCCTAGAAATCCATGAAGTGCCGACAGGCAAACAGGTGTTTGATTGGACTATCCCCCAAGAATGGAATGTGCGAGATGCTTATGTGAAAAATTCCCAAGGGGAAAAGGTAATTGATTTTCAAAAACACAATTTACACTTGCTCAATTACAGCATTCCCATCAACCAAAAAATGTCTTTAGGGGAATTAAAGAAGCACCTATTTACTATTCCCCAACATCCCGACTGGATACCCTATCGTACATCCTATTACAGTGAAAATTGGGGCTTTTGTCTGACTCACAACCAAATGCAAGCTCTACCCGAAGATGAGTATGAAGTAGTCATCGATTCTTCTTTAGAAGCGGGAAGTTTGACTTTTGGGGAATACTATCTACCAGGAGAAACAGAGGAAGAAATACTGTTTACCTGCCATATCTGCCATCCTTCTTTGTGTAACGATAATCTATCGGGGATTTCTTTAGTAACTTTCCTGGCGAAACATTTAAACTCCCTAGACTTAAGATATTCCTACCGTTTCCTATTTATTCCTGGGACAATTGGCTCGATCGCTTGGCTGGCGTTAAACGAAGATCGGACTCATTTAATTAAACATGGTTTAGTAGTGGCAGGGGTGGGAGATGCAGGAAAGTTTAATTATAAAAAAAGCCGTCGCGGCGATGCAGAAATTGATAAGACAGTTACTTATGTTCTCAAAAATTCGGGCAAAAATTACCAAATAAACGAATTTTCTCCCTATGGCTACGACGAGCGACAATTTTGTTCCCCTGGTTTTAACCTCCCAGTGGGTAGCCTGACTCGCACTCCTTTTGGTCAATATCCTCAATATCATACTTCGGCGGATAATTTAGATTTTGTTAAAGCAGATAAATTAGGCGATTCTTTAGGAAAATATCTAGAAATAGTCGATATATTAGAAAATAATCGTACTTATATCAGTAAAAACCCTAAATGCGAACCCCAATTAGGAAAAAGAGGACTTTATGGCAACTTTGGCGGTACGCAAGACAAAAAAACTAAAGAACTAGCCACCCTTTGGGTACTAAATTTAGCCGATGGCAAACACAGCCTCCTCGATACGTGCGATCGCTCTGGTTTAGGTTTTGCCGTCATTCGCGATGCAGCTAGGGGTTTGTATGATGGAGGACTGTTGGAGGTAATGAGTAATGAGTAATAAGTAATGAGTAATGAGTAATGAGTAATAAGTAATAAGTAATAAGTAATAAGTAATGAGTAATGAGTAGTAGAGAATAACTAACAACTAATAACTAACAACTAATAACTAATAACCAACAACTAATAACTAATAACCAACAACTAATAACTAATAACCAACAACTAATAACTAATAACTAACAACTAATAACTAATAACTAACAACTAACAACTAAAAAATGACCATAGCTAAAGATAAAACCAAAGAAATAAATGACTTTAAAAAGTCCCAAGAGTTAAGAGAAAAGAGCCATAGATTAATTCCTGGGGGAGCGCATACCTATGCTAAGGGGGACGATCAGTATCCTGAATTAGCACCAGGATTTATCGTGCGGGGTAAAGGATGTCATATTTGGGATGTAGATGACAACAAATATATTGAATATGGCATGGGTTTGCGGGCGGTAACTTTAGGGCATGGTTAGGAGCCTGTAGTAGAAGCTGCTTATCAGCAAATGCAATTGGGATTGAATTTTAATCGCCCCGCCGCGATCGAACTCGAATGTGCGGAAATGTTTCTCGATCTGATTGAAGGGGGAGAAATGGTCAAGTTTGCCAAAAATGGTTCGGATGCTACTACCGCAGCTATTAAACTAGCCCGTGCCTATACGGGTAGAGATTTGGTAGCCAAATGTGCCAACCATCCCTTCTTTTCTACTGATGATTGGTTTATTGGTGCGTCGCCGATGAATTCTGGCATACCCCAAGCGATTCAGGATCTGACTTTGAAGTTTAACTATAACGATATCAATAGTGTTAAAGAATTATTCGCTCGCCATCCCAACCAAATTGCCTGTTTGATTATGGAAGCAGAAAGGATGGAGTTACCCAAAGATAATTTCCTCCACGAAGTTAAAAGAATCTGTCACCAAAACGGAGCATTATTTATCCTAGATGAAATTATTACGGGCTTTCGCTGGCATCTGAATGGGGCGCAAAAGCTACATAATATAGTCCCCGATCTTTCTACCTTTGGGAAAGCAATGGGAAATGGTTTTGCGATCGCAGCTTTAACGGGAAAACGGGAAATCATGGAATTGGGCGGTTTGCATCACGATCGCGATCGCGTTTTTTTACTCTCTACTACCTATGGGGCGGAAACTTCTTCTCTAGCAGCAGCAATGGAAGTAATGAAAATCTATCGAGAAGAAAATGTTGTCGAGCATTTATATCGTCAAGGAGGAAAGCTAATTGCAGGGATCAATCAAGCTGTAGCTACTCACAATCTAAAAGGTTATTTCGGCGTGGCAGGAAAAGCTTGTAATCTGATTTACTTGACTAAAGATTCCCACAAGCAACCTTCCCAACCTTTCCGTACTTTGTTTTTACAAGAGATAATCAAAAGAGGAATTATCGCTCCTTCCTTGGTGGTGAGTTACGCTCATCAAGATCGAGACATCGAATATACGATAAATGCGATCGGTGAAGCCCTCGGTGTCTACCGCAAAGCGTTAGATGAAGGAGTAGAAAAATATCTCATCGGGCGATCCGTACAACCTGTATTTCGTAGATATAACTAAATATTTAATTCTCATCTATATCAATAATCTAAATAACAAAAAAACATAGTCATGAAAGTTGTTTTATTTTGCGGTGGCTTTGGTACTCGTTTGAGAGAGCATTCCGAAACAATTCCCAAGCCCATGGTCGAAATTGGTTATCGTCCCATAATTTGGCACTTAATGCGCTATTACGCTCATTTTGGACATAAAGATTTTATTCTTTGCCTGGGCTATCGGGGAGACTATATTAAAAATTATTTTCTGAACTATAACGAATGTTTGTCTAATAATTTCGTCCTTTCTAATGGTGGCAGAACAGTTCATCTTTATAACAACGATATCGAAGATTGGCGTATTTCCTTTATCGATACGGGATTAAAATACAACATTGGCGAAAGATTAATGGCAGTCAAACCCTATTTGGCAGGGGAAAAAATGTTTATGGCTAACTATGCCGATGGTTTGAGCGATCTGGATTTACACCTTTATTTAGATAACTTCGAGCGATCGAAAAAAATAGCTAGTTTTCTCTGCGTGCAGCCCTCCCAATCTTTTCATGTAGTTTCTCTAGGAGAAGATTCTCTAGTCGATAATATTGCTCCCGTTGCTCAATCGAATCTTTGGATTAACGGTGGTTTCTTTGCTTTCAAACAAGAAATTTTTGACTATATTGAAGCAGGAGAAGAACTAGTTGTAGAACCCTTTCAACGCCTCATCGCTCAAAAACAATTACTCGGTTATAAAAACCCTGGTTTCTGGGCTTGTATGGATACCCTTAAAGAAAAAATGATGTTTGACGAAATGTATAACAAGGGAGAAATGCCTTGGGCTGTTTGGGAATCTCGATCTCAAACGCAACAAAATAACCAACTTGTCTCTAGACCTAGTTTTTATACCATGCCTAATGGTTCTTCTTATATTGGATTGAATAATTAAACGAGCTTTTTCTAATTTTTCAATGTTTTGGGAGAAAAGCGATCGGATTTGTGAGTCGATCGCTTTTTTATTTGCCAAGCAATTTATTATCGATCGACTAACCGAATACAATCAAAATCAAGATCCAATTCAATACCGCTTAATTGACGATTGACGATCGTGACATTTCCTTTGCTAGTACATTTTGTATCTTGAGCGTCAAATTGTACTGCTGGTTCGCTCAAACTTGCTACTTCGTTTAAGGCAATAAATTTACTTTTGAGGATTTCCTGTCGATATTTACTAGCATTATTAATTGTCGGTATAACTTTGGAAGTAATTAAACTGACAGTAGCGTTTTTATCCTCTGGGGCTTTGATGTTTTTTAAGTCGGGAATCGCCTGGAGACAACTATTGATTTGGGCTATCCTTTGGGAAATATCTCCCTCTTCAGTAAAAGCGATCGCAATCTCTAATTTCAAATTACTAGAATATTGCCAGTCAGCATTAGACCCGATTCTTTTAGAATACTTAGGTATGGGATTTTGATAGTCAATAATTTTGGCCGAACAACCTGGAACTTGAGTAATATTTTTAATTAACTGTTGAGAACTAGTTTCTAACAATTCGCTGGCGATTGCCAAAGAACTTGCAGTTGTCCTGATAGTGGCACTCATAACCCCTAACTCTGGAGTCACAATAAAGCGATCGCTTGCGGGATCGGAAGGCAAATCAGATTTATTTTCTGATTCGTAGCCAAAACTTCCCGCACTTGCTGAAGAATTAGATACTCTGGTTTTGCCACAGGAGATAAACAAGAAGAGAAAACATCCTAGCCAAATTAATTGAGAATATTTCAGCATATCAAACTCACTGTTTGGCTATATTCTAAGGGAAGTTGCACAATACAAAAAGAGCTAACAAATATTTGTTAGCTCTAATGCTTGGGAACGCGCTTTAACTTAAAATTAAATTCTTGTTTTTATTGAAGAACTAATTTAACATTGGCATTTTGCAAACCACGTTGCTTGACTTCAGCCAAAGTTTTGTTAACAGCATATTTTTGGTTGATAGAATTAATCAACTCAGTTTGGTTGTGCTTCTTAGCAACACCCCAAAGATCGGCAATTAAGTCGAAAGTACCGTCACTGTTCTCAGACCAACCCAGATCGTATTCACCTTCTAGAGTTGCAACGATATCAGCACGCAATCTCTGACCGTTATAACCGCGTACATCAGCGTTAGTTTGAACGTTGATACCAAGATCGCGAAGAGAATTAACTAAAATTTCAGAATCGCTGATTTTGGTGCGTAAAGTACTAAAATGAGACATAAGATTTCCTCCAGTAGAAGAGAAGTAAACAACAACTTTAAAGATTAATAACCGTTTGAGTGAAAACGGGTTATTTAGAAAATCACTAGCAATCGCTAGTTCTTGCTCTCGTGAGTTATTTTAACCCACAAAAGAAAGCCTGTTAAAACTCCAGTCGCTGATATTCAGCAACGGAGGCTGAAGCAGGTCTTGCCCTTTGTCCAGCCCAATCCCTTAAGGCTGTAACCTGCTCAGTCATGGTTCTAGACAGAGGTAGGGTAGCTTTAATCGCAGCAATAATATCTAGCTGCGTAAATTCCCTATCTTGAGCAAAAGCATCATACATTGCAGCGATAATTGCTTGCTCTATTTCTGCCCCAGAAAAACCATCAGATATTTTAGTAAGCTGTTCTAAATCAAACCTAGTAATGTCAGAACGTCGCTTGCCTAAATGTATCTCAAAAATATCTCTTCTCTCGGTGGAGTTGGGCAAGTCCACAAAGAATATTTCATCAAATCTCCCTTTTCTAAGAAACTCTCCTGGCAATCTTTCTACTCGGTTGGCTGTTGCCATTACGAATACGGGAGATTTTTTCTCCTGCATCCAAGTCAAGAATGAGCCAAAGATACGACCCGAAGTACCACCATCAGAATCTCCAGAACCACCGCCTCCAGCAAAAGCCTTGTCCAATTCGTCAATAAACAGAATTACAGGAGAAATAGATTCGGCGGTTTTGAGCGCGTTGCGCAAATTAGCTTCGGAGCGACCTACTGTAGAGCCATCATAGACTCTACCCATATCCAAACGTAGTAGAGGTAAGCCCCAAAGACGGGAAGTAGTTTTAGCAATTAGGGACTTACCACAGCCAGGAACTCCCAGAATTAGCATCCCTTTGGGTTGGGGAAGACCATATTCTCTGGCTCTCTCAGTAAAAGCGTCGGAACGTTGAGTCAGCCAGCGTTTTAGTTCTTCTAGCCCGCCTACAGAATCTATAGTTTCGTCTTCTTCAATATATTCCAAGATCCCATTACGGCGTATTAGCTGTTTCTTCTCTGAAAGAACTATATCAACTTCATCCCCAGTTAAACGACCAGCTTTAACTTGCGCCTTGCGATATACTTTTTCGGCTTCATCTTTGGTTAAGCCCAAAGCAGCTTTAAGCAACTTTTCTCTAGTTTCCGTATCTAAACGTTGAGTCTTACTTTCAGCAAGTCTAGAAGAAAGAACTTGATTTAACTCGCTCAAGTTGAGTAGAGGATAGTCTATAACCACAACTTCTTTTTCAAGCTCAATAGGTAACGTCTGAATGGGAGACATTAAGATAATAATCTTATCAGTACCTTTAAAGGCAGCGATCGCATCTCGCAACCATCTAGTTATTACTGGACCATCTATAAATGGATGGAGATCCTTGAAAATGTAGATACCATCTTCCTTTTGTCTGGTCGTCCATTCAATGGCA
>NZ_JBZNBU010000365.1:0-3897 GCF_058530065.1 Waterburya sp.
TGCTTACCCTGCTAGAGATAATATTGAAGGAATTGTAGACTACTTGAAAAACCCCACCACTTATGATGGGGAAACCGATATCTATGAATTCCATCCCAATACTACTCGCTCCGATCTTTTCCCCATGATGCGCAATCTAACGGATGAAGATTTAGAAGCTGTTGCAGGACATATCCTAATTCAACCTGAAATTCGCGGTATCCTTTGGGGTGGCGGAAAAGTATACAACTAAATTCTACAATCTATTTGATACAGGCTTTTGGGCTTAATTAATTGTCATTAGATCTCATTCGGAAATTAGAGAAGTAACTTCTTTGATTTCCGATTTTTTATATTTAAAAACTACGAACTAAAAACTAAAATGAATTGGTTAGCTCATCTTTTATTGGCAGAATCCGATCCCGAACTCCGTTTGGGCAACTTATTGGGGGATTTAATTAAAGGAGAGGAAAGAGAAACTTTAAATGCCAATCTCAGAAGGGGGCTAAAATGCCATCAGGCGATCGATATTTTTACCGACAGTCATCATATCGTTCGATGCAGCAAACAACGATTGAATGGAGAGTATCGCCGTTTTGCAGGAATTTTGATTGATGTTTTTTACGACCATATCCTAGCTAAAAATTGGCACGATTATTGTCAGATACCGTTAACCGAATTTACTAGTACTGTCTATAAGTCTTGGGATAATTATTTAATCGATTTACCTCTTTATCCTCAACAAGTCATTTTGCGGATGATAGCAGAAGACTGGCTTGGTTCTTATATTTATTTACAGGGAGTCGAACAAACTCTCAGAAGAATTTCTTGGAAATTAAATAGACGCAATCAAAAACGACAATTTGACCTTACTCCTGCGATCGCTTTATTACAGGATAATTACTCGCAATTGCAACAGGATTTTCAATTATTCTTTCCTCAGTTACAATCTCATATCGATAGCTGGTGCTTAAACCAACCTATTTAAAAGACGATCAATTAATCCGATCTTGACTCGAAAAGATTTAGTAAGGCGATCGCAAAATCGCCCCTTGGTATTTAAAATTAAATTGTGTTTGCTTGACTAATCATTGTTAATACCGTTTCAAATTCTTGACGAATAGTTATTAATTGTTTCATAGAAATATTAGATAAAGCGATCGCTTCTTCATTTTGTTTTCTAGCATCGGCAATTCTTTTTTCAATTTCGCCATAAACTTGCTTGTCGAATTCATAGAATTGAATTTCTACCTGATTTTCTAAGTCTTTAGCTAACCTTTGAAATGAACTAGTTATTTGCTGACGGGCATCAGCCATCTGTTGTTCTAATTTTCTTTCTTTGTTTATTTCTATCACATCCATTACCAACCCCCCAGCAGCTAGAATTGGACCTAAAATTACAAAAAAGTTACCAATATCTTTTGCGATGCCTACAGCTTGCCAGGGTTTGAATTTGAATCCAATAGCTTTTCCTATACTTAATACTGCCTGATGTAAATTGCTACCTGCTACATTCATACTGCTGAGAAAACCACTTTTGCCAGCAATGTTTAAAAAATCTCTACTGGCGTGTTTTAAAATATTAGCTCCTGCAAATTCAGCAATTCCTTTTAGCTTATTAAATTGTTGCCTAAGCGCATCGATATTAATTCCTTCTTGAAGATGATTCACCGAAGCATCTAAAGATTTTTCGATATAAGCAATATAAGTTTGAGCTAAGTTGCCTTCTAATACTCCTTCTACTTCTTGTTTAATGTCTTCGACTGCTGTATCAAAGACTGCTTGTATTTCTTTACCAGCTTTTTGGTAGTGCTTGTCTATTTCTAGATTGACAGTTTTTTGTCGATCTTCCCACTCAGATTCACTTTTTACTTCGCCTACATAGCTGGCTAATTCTTCTCCCTCTTGAGAAATTGCAGCAGATAACCTGAGTGCAACACTTTGCATTTTTATTTTGACCCGATTACGTTCGTTTTTGATTTTGCGGGATAATTGATTGAGGATTTCAAAATAAGTCGAATCTCCCCCAGAATTACGAGTAAGTTCGGCTTGTGTATCGTTGACTGCGCTTAAAGCAATACGAACTGGTGTATCTAACTTTGCTAGAGATCCGCGACGTTCGACAAATTGATTTAATTCTTTAATAAAGGTTTCAAAGCGACTAATTTCGCATAAAAATTCATCGTCTTCATCAATACCATCACAATAGTCTTTGGCATCGATAAAACAGACGGGAAAGTCATCGAGAGAATAAGGTTTTAAGGCTTCGGCTAAACTATAACGATAGTTAATTATTTTTTGGTCTTCTTCTCCTGCTTCGTCAGACATTTTGTTGACTACTAGCATCATTTTCCAAGCGTAGCCTTTTTCATAAGCTAGCTTTTTAAAGTTTTCTACTGTCACCGAATCAAACAGCATATAGGTTAAAGAAAAGACTAATAGATCGGCTTTATCTATTGCTTCGTAGGTAATAGCATCATGGTCATTGCGATCTGTAAATAATCCAGGAGTATCGATTATCTTAATATCATTCCAGTTGTAGCTAGCGGTTTCATCTGTAGCAATGTCAGCATCAATTCTAATATCTCTTTTTCCCGTCAAGGCTGAGATGATAGTAGATTTACCCGCGCTATATTGTCCGATAAAAGCAACGCTAATTAATCCTTCTTGTTTGTATTGTTGTAAATCGACTTCTAATTGATTTTTAATACGATCGAAGTTTTCATTATTGGATAAAAAGTTATTTAGATTATTGTGGGCAGAGTTAAATTTTTCGGTAACAACAGCAGCGTTAAATTGTCGATCTTGATTCATGGTTAAGCACCTAAATATTGTGGGTGTAAATTTATGAGTAAGCAAAGTATTTTTGACTTGCTTGGAATTGAGCAATGAATATTAGAGTTCGCTATTAATAGAAATATCTTCTTGAATTACTTGCTTTATCTCTGACAAGGATTTTTGAAGCTCGATCGCAGTTTTAGTCTTGATGGATATACTATGTCCGAATTGACGATCTACTCTAGCAATAGCTTCCGCTACATTTCTTACTGATAAAGGTTCGTGTTTCTCTGTTGACCAATCAACAACACGCTTGGCATATCCGCGATTGAGATAGTTAACTATTGAATCTAAACTTCTTTGCGAACTATGTAATGTACTAGCTATATTATCTAAACCCTCTATTAGTTCGTGAAAATAGCTATTGATATTAATGGTTACATCTTGGCTATATTTCTCTAGGTTTTGAATAGCCGTCTCAGAAATAGAATGCTGTTGTTTATTTACTTGTTCACGAAGCGAATTAGAGATTTTTTCTACTGCTTTGCGACGTTTTTCGGTTTTGGAAGTAAAAAAGTTAGAGAGCAAATTCAATGCAGTACCAAATATACCAACTGCTATGCCAATACCAGCTAATGGAGGAAAAATAGCCACCCCAAATCCAATAGCTGCCAGAATACCACCTCCAAGTTTAAATAGCTTTTTATCATCAAATGAATCATGGCTATCTAAACTAAAGCCTTCAAGGTTAATTTGCGCAATTAACTGTAATTCTTTGCCAACTTCTTCTAAAGATTCTTGTATCTTCAGATTGAAACTATTTGCTGCCTCTTCACAGGAGAGTTTAATTCTCTTTTCTAATCCAATATCTTTGATATTTTGTTTCCAGGCTCGATTTAATTGATGTTCGTCAGCTTCCCAATTGTGTTCGGCAAATCTAGAAATAGAATTAATAACTTCTTGGAAAATAGCTGCAATTTTTTGTTCTAAACATTCACAACTATCTCTTTGAGCTTTGTTGATATCTTGTCGTATTTTTTCTTGTTTTGACTTTAAAGTATTACTGAGATCGCGATAAACTTGTTTTTGCTGTGTTATCCATTCATCGGATTTACCAATATCGCCAACAGTAGAGCCTAA
>NZ_JBZNBU010000366.1:0-5875 GCF_058530065.1 Waterburya sp.
AGTTGAATATCTCCTTCTTGTCCGCTACTAGCGGTGTCGGTGATAATTGTCGCCCCTTCTGTGAGGTTAAAGTTATCGGCAGTAATATTAATATTACCCGCTCGACCGTTACCAAACGTGGAGGCAGAAATTTCTGTTTGCTGGCTGAGATTTAAGTTTTGGGTAGTGATGTTGATGCTACCCGCATCCCCCGTACCTATAGTTTCCACCGCTACCGTGCCTTGTCCCGTAATATTAATGGTTTCGGGTGCGGTTAAATTAATATCCCCTCCCGTACTGTTAGAGGTAGTAGAGGCGGAAATAATTGCCGTATCGGTAAATTGAATGTTTAAGTCGGATCGATCGTTATTTGGCTGAAGATTTAGAGTTCCTGCGGGTGCTTCCCCCTGAGTTTCGGCAAAGATACCCAACTTGCCTGTTAAATCCAGGTTAGAAGCATCGATCGCTATTGCGCCACCCCCTTCAGTGTTAGTAGAGGTGGCAGTAGCAGTGGCACTAATTTCTGAATCTTTACCAATAGTCAGGCTGTCAGTACTAATGGTAATATCTCCTGGTTGTCCAGCACCGCTAGTAGCTACAGTAAGCTGGCTGTTTTCGTTGAGGAACACTGACTGAAGAGCGTTAACCGCGATCGTACCACCGTCTCCCGTACCTTCAGTTTGAGCAGAAATTATAGCTCCATCGGCAATTGAGAGAGAGTTTGTCTGGAGGTCTATATTACCTGCATTTCCTGTTGATTCTAGACTGCTCAAAGCAAAAAGACCGCTGGAAATACTACCATCAGGAGAAGTACCTACTAGCTCAATAGAATTTGCCCCATCAATTGTCAGAGTCCCCCCCGATCCTGCAGCAAAAGTCGCCGTACCAATACGCGAACCATTGCCTACAAACAGGTCTGTTGTCGTAATGGTTAATTCTCCTGCTTCTCCCGAACCTAAACTATCTGTAGCGATAGTTGCTCCATCTAGGAGTGTTACCGAACCTGCATCGGCATTAACGGTTAAGTTGCCAGCATTTCCAGTATTCAAAGTACTAGAAGCAATACCACCTCTACCCTGTAATTTAACGCGCTCGGCATTAACCGTCAGATCGCCGCCGTTGCCTGTCGTACCTTCGCGAGAGCTAGTTCCCGCAGATACTCCTCCACCAAATTCAACGTTTAATTCTGCGGTATTAATAGTTAAATCTCCCCCATCGCCGATGCCAAGAGCTATGGTGGTTAAAGATGCGATTGCATTATTGGTAAAAATAGTAGCTTGCCTATCAGAAGGTACAGTAAATGACTCTGGATCGTCGCTACCCGTAATAGTTACAGATTTAGTTGCGTTAACGGTTAAATTTCCCGCTTTTCCCGTGCTAAAAGGCAAATTAAGTAGATCGATCGGGGGGGTATTGAGAGCAGCAGCCCCCACTTGAGGAGTAAATAGAACCTCGCCTGAGTCCATTAAGTCGCCTAGATCGACATTGTTACGAATAACCAATTCGCTGGTGTTAATAAATAAATCTCCCCCCTCAGCACCCCCACCTGTTGCCGTTGAAAAGCCAGTTCCAGCTGAATTGTTTCGGATTAATGCCACCAGAGGATTACCAATATTTCTGGGGGTAAAATCATCGTCGTTGATAATTTCTACTTTTCCCGACTCTGGATCGCTATTGACAATTATCGCCCCTCCTTTGCCCGTCTCCCCGATGGTAATGTTGAAGACTTTTGTAGAATCGGTCAAGGAAATAGAAGGTGCATTAAGCTCGATATCTCCACCAATTCCCGAACCTGCGGTAAAGCTGAGAACATAGCGATCGCTTATAGCCAGATCTTCTCCACTATTTATAGTTATGCTACCCCCTAGTAGTCCGATCGCTTCAATATCGCCGAACGTCAGTGTATTCCATGCTTGTAGGGAAATATCCCCACCATTACCTGCAATATTGCCAATACCTAAAGGGGTAAAAGCTAAAGAAGAAGAACTGATATTGCCCGTCGAGATACTACCGTTAGCCGAGACATCGATCGCACCACCAATACCAGAAGTAGCAACATCGGAAGCACTAGCAGCAGAAGATGAATTAAGCTCCCCGATTGAAATATTACCGTTAGCAGAAATCGCGATCGCCCCACCAGTGCCAGAAGTAGCTTCCTCTAGAGCATTATCCACCGAAGAAGAATTAAAATTTCCCCCAGATATATCCCCATTAGCCGAGAGTGTTATTGCCCCGCCATCGTTATTTAGTTGGCTGGTATCGATATTACCCAGGTTTAAATTTGTCCCAGAAATATTAATATCTCGTCCATTAGTAAAAATAGTATCGGCAAGATCTTCCACGACAAAATTCCCCATGCCATTACTATCGGTATCAGCATTAAAGCTAATTTCTCCCCTACCAACAGCAAGGTTTAAACTATCGTCAGTTAAATCTTGAAGAATAATATTATTAGTGGCTTCGAGAACAAGATTGTTATCTCCAGATAATGCTTCTAAATCCGATTCGTAAATAGTAGTTGCTGCTGTATCCTTAATCTCTTCTAGGGGATTGGTTAAAGCATTTTCCCCACTACCATCGGCAATAATAATGTTCGTTGGATCGAGTAATAATTCCCCCAACAAACCATTTACCGCACTGGTATCTACTTTGCCCCTGAAGATTAACTGTTCTTGACTGGATACCTCAACCGAGCCACCATTCCCAGATTCCCTACCACCCGTTGCGTCAATCTGTCCGTAAAACCCCGTTACCTCATCCGACAAAACTGCGACCTTGCCCCCATTACCGTCGGTTATAGCGTTGGCATTAATAGTAATTTCATTCCCAATATAAGTCTGTTGGGCATTAGATACTAAATCGCTATTTCCCCCAATAACAACCGTACCCCCACCATCAGCAGCAGAAACATCAAGAGAAGCATCTTCTAATAAAGCCACACTTTCCTTACCGAGTACTTCTATCTTTCCTCCTGGTGCGGTTAAGTTCCCGCTATTTTCTACCTCGCCACCAGCCAAGCTTAAAGTCTTTTGTTCGGTTACAGCTAAGTCAGCAGCATTGGTAATTATCCCCGACTCCCCTTCAAACTTTAAACCGACAGGCGGTTGCACCTCTACTGTAAGTAAAGGAGGTAAATTGGGATTGGTAGCGTTAAATTCTTGACCGTCAGGAAAGGCAATACTATTGGCAGTTGTCGCAAAAAAAGAGCCTCCGAGATCCAAACGGGCATCTTCGCCAAAGATAATCCCATTGGGGTTGAGCAAAAACAGATTGGCATCCCCCAACACTCCTAAAGTACCAAATATTTCCGAGGGATTCGCACCTGTAACGCGAGTAAAAATATTCTCGATCGCTGCTGGATTGGCAAAATAAGCACCTCTTCCCGTATCGATATTGAATTTTTGAAAACTATGAAACAGGTTACTACCGCGAATTGCTCCCCCTTCCAGGCGATCGCTTTCTACTCCGTCGATCTCTTCGTTGGGCATCACTACAGAACTTTCCTCTCCCAAAGTGTGGTCGGGAACTATTTGGGCGCAAACAGAAGAAGAATTTAGCCACCACAGACCAAAGGAATTTGCAAGAGTTAGGCAAAATAATAATCTGGGATGCTTCATACTGAATAATTTCTTGATGCTACTTCTCTAGGGGGAGATCGTATTAAATTTGATTTATCAAGGTTACTTGTCTGGTCTGACGGGGAGACTGAGGAGACCAGTAGAAGAATCTATCTTTATTTCCCATCAATTTTTAAGTAAGTTGTACCAACGCCGATTCAATCTAACTTTAGAATACCAGTAAAAATTAGGAGTAAAAATATAAAACTCGATGGGAAAATTTTTTTAGGATGTAAGCACAACAATTTATTTTATTGTCGATAAATTCTATGGTTACTAGCGATCGCCTAACAGCTAAATTCCCTACAGGTAAAACCACAACTGCCGAAGCATTGAGTTTCTTTGACGAACTAGACACTGTAAATTTGGAGTCTATGTTTGGTAGATGGCAGGGTAAAGGGTTGAAAACAAATCATCCTTTAGATGGTTTGCTAGAGACTTTTGGTTGGTATGGCAAAGAATTTGTCGATGTCGAAACAGTCCACCCTTTATTGTTCTTAGATGGCAGCAACAACATTATTAGAGTAGATCCCAATCCTTGGATAACAGATTTGGGGTTGCGTTTTCTTCCTCCTAAAAATAAAGCCTTGAAACCCGTCTTTAAATTGGCAACATCAATTCTAAAAACTAACGAAAGTAAAGCCAGAATCAGAATGATGGAATATCGAGGTCGAGTTAGTGCCACGATGATTTACGATTATTTGCCAATTAATGATGTTTTTCGCCAAGTTGATGACAATACTTTGTTGGGGTTGATGGATTATAAAACAATCGCCCAACCATTCTTTTTTATCCTGAATCGGGAATAAAGTTTTGTGAGTAGCAATCGATACGTGCGACCTAAACTGGTCAATTGTCTGAAAAGCGATCGCCAAAATATGTTGTGAAATCTTTATGGGCTAAAGCTGGAAGCTTTAGGGTAGTTTCTAGTACAAATGCTACTCGAACGCCACCATTCACTGACGACGAAACCGAAAATTCCCTTCTTCTTCTCGATTGCTCTCTATTAATGTGCAAAGTGAAACATAAAGATTGTTTGTAACTGATGATGTGTTCTTTAGAGAATTATGCTCTGGATAGTTTATTGCTAAAACATAAAATTAATTGGTCTGAAAAGACTGCCGTAATTACTGGAAGTGGTTCGGGCATTGGCAAAGCGGTCGCGATCGCTATGGCAAAAAAAGGTGTAATGGTTCATCTGGTAGATTTTCGTCAGGAGCGAATTGTGGCAATGCTTGATGAATTATCTTTTTATACTAATATTTATGGTCACACTATAGATGTAACCGTACCAGAGCAACTAAAGCAGCTAGCTAAAAATTTACGAGGACAAGTCGATATTTTAATTAACTGTGCGGGGGTTTTGCATCAAGGCAAAATTGCCACAGCCAGCGATAAAGAATTGCATCGGGTAATCGATGTAAATCTATGGGGAGTAATTAATAGTATCAAAGCTTTTCTTCCCCAGATGAGCCGTCGCCAGCAAGGAAGTCATATTATTAATATTGCTTCTATTGCAGGGTTAATTAGCGCGCCTGAAATGAGTTTGTATAACGCATCCAAATGTGCCATTGTCGGATTATCTGAATCTTTAGCTATTGAATTGGCATCCGATAAAATTCGGGTGGCAGCAATTTGTCCTGGATCTGTCAATACCAATCTGAGTCGGGATGGATTGTTTTCTTCAGATTCTACCGTAGCCCAGACATTACGCAGAACCGTACATAATGGTGTCGCTCCCGAACGAGTTGCTTTAGATGTTATTGAAGTTATTGAAGATTCGTCTTTATTCAAACTTTCTTGTGTTGAGTTGCATTGGCAAATTCTTTGGTGGTGTAAAAGAATGTTTCCCTCTCTATATCCCAAGTTTGCCAGCATTTTTTATCATAATGTCGTTGACAAAGGACTGCTTAATTTTTCGAGTAAAAACTGAAACTTAAAACTCATTACTCATTACTTATTACTTATTACTTAAAATGGAATTACTCAAACATTGGCATCCCACAATCGAAAGCAAGCTGCTCAAGAAAAAACCAATTTTAGTTCAGCTATGCAACGAAGAAATCGTCCTGTTTCGCACGTCTCAAGGGAATATTGGTGCGTTACAAAATCGCTGCTGTCATCGAGGAATGCGTCTCAGTCATGGTTGGGTTGAGAATGAGGAAATTGTTTGCCCTTATCACTCTTGGAGATATACTGCTGATGGCAAAGTATTTAGTCCTAGTACCCCCAAGCTAAATCTCTGCGTGCCATCGTTGACTGCGATCGAACGTTATGGA